>JAJZDO010000779.1 GCA_021805955.1 Acidobacteriota bacterium | reverse complement strand
TGCGCAGGACGGACTGGAAGGGTTCTGCTCCTGGGTACTGGGCGAAGAAGATCCCGCGATCTGGCAGCTATTGCCCTCGCACCCGCCGCGGCGGGCTGCGGCGCAATCCACTGCGCAGCCGAGGAAAAATTAGCCGCATGGACTATTTTTTAGGTATTGACGCGGGCGCAACAAAAACCAACTGTGTCCTGGGCACGCAGACTGAAGTGCTGGCGCGTGCTCACAGCGGTTCCATCAAAATCACAAGCGTTAGCGAGGGCAGTGCCGAACGGCATCTGCAGGATGTTCTCTCCTCGCTTACGCAGCAATCTGGCGTCGCTCTCGGTTCCATCTCGGGCACATGCGTCGGCCTATCCGGCATCGCGATTCCCAGCGTGGCCGGCTGGGTGAGGGACGCGCTGGCTTCACGTGTCAGAGGCCCGATCGCACTTTGCGGTGACGAGGTGATTGCGCTGGATGCAGCGTTTCATGGCGGCCGCGGCATTCTGGCCATCGCGGGAACCGGCTCTCACGTGGTGGGTCGAACTCACGACGGACAACTGGTGCGCACGGGAGGGTGGGGGCCAGTCATGAGCGACCAGGGCGCGGGAAGCAGGGTTGGGCTGCTCGCGCTGCGCGCCCTGTTTCATGCGATGGACGCCGCACAGGAAACATCTTTGCTGCCGGCTGTGCACGCGGCATGGAAGACGCAGACGGTGGAGGATTTAATTGAGCGGGGAAATCGTGTTCCCGTGGTCGAATTTTCGCAGCTTGCTCCATTGGTAGCGCAGTGTGCCGCCGAGGAAGATCCCGTAGCTCGCCAAGTGCTGCAGCAGTCGGGCGAAGAACTTGCCGACCTGGTTCTGCTAGCCATGCGAAAGGGAAGTGCTCTTGAACCAAGCGCGTCTTCCGGGGCTTCGCCTGTCAAGCCATGGACAGTAGCGTATACCGGCAGTGTCGTCGAAAAAATCTCTTTCCTGCGGGAGTGCATGATCGCAACCATTCTTCAGTCGGACCCGACGGTTCAGTTTCTATCGCAGCCCGCGGATCCTCCTCTCGGCGCGCTGTGGCGTGCCGCACATGTGTTGCCCAATGTTAGCGACGGGCCGGGTTGCGAAGACCGCGACCATTGATCCAACAGCATGATTCACTGCCAGGGAAGGGAGTTCGGCGGAAAGCTGAACTCCTTTTCGTGGTACGCTGTGCAGCAATGATGGCTGGGGGTATAAGTATTCTTCACATGTTGTGGAGAAATGCGTGACGGGAAGCGCCCGGGAGTGTCGCTGGTTCAGCAGTCGGCATGAGGGGACAGATGTGGCCGGAACTATCCAGCGCGCCGTAGAATTTCAACGGGTTCTGCGTATTGCACGAAAACGCACGTCCAACATTTCCGCTGGAGGATATACCTTGAAGAAACTTTGCCTGCCGTGTTCCATTCTCTTGATCGCCTGCTGCGTATGGTCCCTTCCTTCGCGAGTTTCCGCACAGGGCGAGGACCCGCTTTCCATCATGCCGCTGCCTTCGCATGTGGCGCAGGGACAAGGTCAATTTCTCATCGACGGAAATTTCGGCATCGCCCTGGAAGGGTATACCGAACCGCGTTTGAAGCGGGCGCAGCAGCGATTCCTCGATACGCTGTCTCGCGAGACGGGCATTCCGCTGTGGCGCGAGGCACAATTCAACCAGCCCAGCTTCGTGATCAAAACGGCTGGGCCCAGCGATCCCGTCCAGCAGTTGGGTGAAGATGAGTCCTATCGCCTGGAGATTTCGGAGAACCATGTTCAGTTGACCGCGCCCAATCCACTCGGCATACTGCATGGTTTACAGACCTTCCTGCAACTGGTCCGAACCACCCCGCAGGGCTTCAGTGTTCCTGTTGTCGCCATCGACGACCAGCCGCGATTTCCGTGGCGAGGGCTCATGATTGATGTTGGCCGGCATTTTATGCCCATCCCTGTGATTGAGCGCAATTTGAACGCAATGGAAGCGGTCAAGCTGAATGTCTTCCATTGGCATCTTTCCGATGACCAGGGCTTCCGCGCCCAAAGCGAGAAATTTCCCCTGCTGCAGGAAAAAGGCTCGGACGGACTGTACTACACGCAGGCGCAGATTCGAGAGGTGATCGAATACGCGCGAGACCGCGGCATCCGGGTCGTTCCTGAATTCGACATGCCCTGCCACACGACTTCGTGGTTCGTCGGCTATCCCCAACTCGCCAGCGGAAAGGGGCCGTACCAGATCGCACGCAGGTTTGGCGTATTGAATGCCGCGATGGATCCTACACAGGAGAGCACCTACACGTTCCTCAATACTTTTATCGGAGAAATGACCGCGCTATTTCCCGACCAGTATTTTCACATTGGCGGTGACGAGTGCAATGGAAAAGAATGGAACGCCAATCCGCGGATTCAGGCTTTCATGCGTGCGCACGGTTTCCGCGATAACGCAGCCCTGCAAGCCTATTTCACAGGCAGAGTGCAGAAACTGGTTGCAGCCCATCACAAGGTCATGGAAGGGTGGGATGAAGTGCTGCAGCCGAATACGCCGAAGGATGTCCTGATTCAATCCTGGCGCGGTCCCACCGCTCTGGCGGTCGCGGCCCGGCAAGGGAATCGCGGCATCCTTTCGACAGGCTATTACATCGATTTGAACCAACCGGCGTCGGAACATTATCTGGCCGATCCGCTCGGTGGCGACGCAGCCACTCTCACTCCGGCGCAAAAGGCGCGCATTCTTGGCGGCGAGGCGACGATGTGGAGCGAGTATGTCACTCCGGAAAATATTGACAGCCGCATCTGGCCGCGAACTGCGGCCATCGCCGAGCGATTCTGGTCGCCGGAGCAGGTTCGGGATGTACCCTCGATGTACGAGAGGCTCGCCGTTGTATCGCAGAAATTGGAGAATTACGGTCTCAACGTCGACTTCTTTACCGATCGGATGTTACAACGCATGACTGGTGAAACCGATCCAGTGCCGCTGAAGGTGTTGGCTGCTGTTGTACAACCTCCATTGGGATATGAGCGTGAGAGTTTGGCGAAATACACCACCTTTACGCCTCTCAATCGCCTTGTGGATGCGGTTCCTCCAGAAAGCGAGACGGCCCGCCGATTCAATGACCTTTCCAAAGTGATCGCATCGGGAAAGGCGACGCCGGAGCAGTTTGAGCAGGCGAAGCAATGGCTAGGGCTGTGGCGCGATAACGATGCCAAGCTGCAACCGTTGCTGGTGAAATCCGAGTTGACCGTGGATTTGGTGCCGGTTTCGCATACTCTGGCGCAAGTGGCAACGCTCGGCCTGCAGGCATTGGACGACATCGAAAACAATCGCGTCGTCAGCGCAGACACGCAACGGCAAAATTTGGCGGCGCTCAAAGTTGCTGAAAAGCCTCAGGCGGTTGTGGTCGACATGGTAGTGCCGTCGGTTGAACTGCTTGTGCAGGCAACCAGGACCCCGTAGCGTCGCAACCGTTCCCACTCAACCGGTACGGCGAAGGCGGCCAGTTTAAATTGAAGGGAGAATACATCATGCAGCGACGTGATTTTTGCAAGCTCATGGCCGCAACCGCAGCGGCAGCGGCCGTACCCTCGGTGGCGCAAACGACGGATGCGACGCAGCCGCCCATGCCCACGGGCTTCGATACGTTCACTGAGGACTATGCCGCGTTTTGTGCCACGCCCGCGGATCAGCGAGTGTTCTATGCGTATGAAGGCGGCCAATTCATCCAGAAAAAGCTCGACGAAAAAACATGGACGCCGACAGGCTGGGGCTCGCCTCCGAGTCTGCCCGTTCCCGGCGGTTCCTGGGACGGCGTTCCCATGAATTCTCCCATCGCCAATCTTGCCGGCGAGGGACCGTACAAGCCTACCTGGGATTCTTTATTGCAGTACGACGCGCCGGAATGGTATCGCGATGCCAAGTTTGGCATCTGGGCCCATTGGAGTCCACAATGCGTCCCGGAGGCTGGCGACTGGTATGCCCGCGACATGTACCGGGAAGAATCCAGCGACAACAAATATCAACTGCAACATTATGGGCATCCTTCCAGGTTCGGGTACAAAGACCTGTGCGCGCAGTGGACGCTTCTCAACTGGGAGCCGGATGCGCTGATCGAGCGGTACAAAAAAGCGGGCGCGAAATTCTTTGTCGCTCTCGCCAATCATCACGATAGTTTCGACACCTGGGACTCGAAGCATCAGCCATGGAATGCGACTAACATCGGTCCGCATCGCGACGTTGTAGGCACCTGGGCGACATCCGTGCGCAAGCAGGGACTTCGACTCGGCGTCACTGTGCATCAGGCCCGCAATTGGTGGTGGTTTCAGCCTTCGCACGGAGCAGATAAGAGCGGCCCCTTCGCGGGCGTTCCATACGATGGTGACCTGGTGCAGGCGCAGGGCAAAGATCAATGGTGGCAGGGCTTGGATCCGCAGCGCCTCTATGGCGCGAAGCATCCGCACAATGCGCTGCCGGATGTTTCCTATGTAAAAAATTTCTACGATCGCACCCGCGATCTGATCGATCGGCACGACCCTGACCTGCTCTACTTCGACAATCCGTTATTTCCGCTGGGATGGGGCGGCATGAATATCGGAGCCTACTTCTACAACCGCAACCTGAAGAGGCACGGCGGAAAGATGGAAGGCGTCATCAACATCAAAGAGGTGCCCGATCGCCTGGCGAAAGCCGTTGTCGCCGACTACGAACGCGGCCTCACCAGCAAAATCATGCCGCGCGCGTGGCAATCGGAAACCTGCATCGGCGAGTGGCATTACAACCGCAGCCTGTTTGAAAAGCCGGGAGAGTTTGGCGGCTATCTACCGCCGCGCGACGTGATTCACTGGCTGATCGATACGGTCAGTAAGAACGGCACCATGGTCCTGAACATCCCCGGAAGGCCCGACGGCACCATTGACAGTAAGGAGATCGCGGTGCTGGACAAAATCGCCGACTGGATGCAAGTGAACGGGGAAGCGATCTATGCCACTCGGCCATGGAAGATTTACGGAGAGGGACCGGACGTGGTGAAGAGCGGATCGTTTCAAGGCACCAGCATCAGCAAGCTGGATGCGAAGGACATCCGCTTTACCAGGAATAAATCCAATACTGTGATCTACGCGATTGCCCTCGGCTGGCCGGTTGGCGAGTTTGTGATTCAGTCGCTGGGGTCGGGGAATGCCACGCAGCCCGGAAAAATTGAACATGTGCAACTGCTGGGCACAGACGAAAAGCTGAAGTGGAAGCAGATGCCGGATGGATTGCGAGTGGAATTGCCGCGTCGTTTTCAGCCGGCGAGCGACTTCGCCGCGGCGCTCAAGATTTTGTTGGCTTGAACGTACGTCGCGGAGATAGCTCCTGTATGTTCGCCGGCAGTAGAGACGCTATTACAGTAGAAGTATGCACTGCGATTTAGCGGCAAGGGAGGCGGGAACGACGAAAAGTGAAGCGAATCATTGATGGTGTACTGAAGTTCCAGACGGATGTGTTTCCCAATCAGAAGGCGCTGTTTCAGCAACTGTCCAACGGGCAGCGCCCTCAGGCGATGTTTATTGGGTGCTCGGATTCCCGCGTCATTCCCGAACTGTTCATGCAACAGGGGCCCGGAGATTTGTTTGTGGTGCGCAACGCCGGCAACATTGTTCCGCCGCACGCGGTCGCCCCGGGTGGAGTCTCCGCCAGCATTGAATATGCGGTTGCCGTTTTAGGTGTTCCGGATATTGTCGTCTGCGGTCATTCCGGCTGCGGAGCGATGGCCGCAATTTTAAGCGGCAGCGAGCAGATGAAAGCGCTTCCGGAAGTCTCTCGATGGCTAAACTTTGCCAACGCCGCAACCCAGGTGATTGAAGAACAGCATGCCGATAAGGACGAGGCTACGAAACTCGATATCCTGGTGCGCGAAAATGTTCTGGCGCAGATGGTCAATCTGCTGACGCATCCCGTGGTGGCCAACGCCGTTCAGTCAAAGGAAGTGCGGTTGCATGGATGGGTGTTCGATATTGCCACCGCAACGGTGATGACCTACGATGCCGACGCTGGGGAGTTTATCCCGCTCGCCCACGCATCATTCGTGGGTGCGAAATCCTGAAGGCGACGGGTCGTCCCAATCGAAAGCGCTGCGGAACAGTTCAAATTCCGGTCTGCCGCCGGGGAAATAGACAGAAACTACGTCGAACCGGACGGGAATCATCTCCGGATGTTCCATCTGGCGGATGTATTCCCTTGCCATCCGTGTCAGCATCGCGCGCTTTTCGTGATCGACGGCCGCTTCTGCCGGCTGAAAGCTGCGTGAACTTCTTGTTTTGACTTCAATGAAGCACAGCCACTCGCCATCCCATCCAATCAGGTCGACATCCCCACGCAGTTTCGGGCTGCTCCAGCGTCGCGCCACAATTGTGTAGCCCAACTCGCGAAGATAAAAATACGCGGCATCTTCGCCGCGCAATCCCGTCGTCAGATGGATCGGATGCTTCGGAGATTTTGTGGAGCGCGCAGCCGCCTGATCAAGCCAACCCAGCGTCCTTTCAAAGATGGACAGACGGACTTGCGCTAGCTGGGAAATCGTTTGCATAAGGGGTGTGAAACCACTTTAGCAAGGAGAGAATTGAAAGGGCAGCAAATTCGTGCTGCCCCTGTTGCCTAATCAGTCACCTACGCCTTGGCTGCGGCCATGGCCGGCAGGTGCTGCCGTTCGACCTCGGCGATGCTTTCTTCCAGGATGTCGAGGGCGATATCGGCCTCCTCCTGCTTCACAATCAGCGGTGGGGCCAGCCGGATCGAGGTCTCGCCGCAGCCGAGTATCAATAGCCCACGATCAAACGCCAGCGTCTCAATCTGGTTGCGCCATTCCGATGCGGACTCACGTGAGCCCTGATCTTTTACAATCTCAATGCCGATCATCAGTCCGCGTCCGCGCACCTCGCCTACGATCGGATGCTTCTTCGGCCACTCTCGCAGTCGCTGCATGACGGCGTCGCCAACCTTGGCCGCATTGGCCACGCCTTCGCGCTCCAGAACATCCAGGGTCGCCAAAGCCGCCGCGATTGCCACGGGATTGCCTCCGAACGTCGAGGCATGGGAGCCGGGCTTCCAATCCATGATGTTCGCGCGTGTCATGCAGATGCTCAGCGGCATGCCGCTGGCGATTCCCTTGGCAATGCAAACAATGTCCGGCTCGACACCGGAGTGTTCGACGGCCCACCACTTGCCGGTGCGACCCACGCCCGACTGCACTTCATCCACGACCAGCAGAATTCCGTGCCGATCGCAGATCTTTCGCAGCTCCTGCATGAAAATTGTCGGCGCCACAACATATCCGCCTTCGCCCTGAATTGGCTCGACAAAAATTGCGGCAACTTCTTCCGGAGGCATCGTGGTTTTGAAAAGCTTTTCTTCAATGTAGCGAGCGCAGCCCAGGGCAAACGCTTCTTCTTCCTGCGGGCCGCCGCTGCATCCGCGATAGGCGTAGGGATAGCGAACATGCGTGATGCCGGGAACCAGCGGGCCGAACCGGCGCCGTTGCTGGGCTTTCGACGCGGTCAGTGAAAGCGCTCCCATGGTGCGGCCATGAAATGCGCCGTAGAACGCGATGATGTTCTGCCGCCCCGTGTGATAGCGCGCCAGCTTCAGCGCGCACTCGATGGCCTCCGCTCCGGAGTTGCCGTAATAAAATTTGTGCGGCCCCGGCATGGGCGCAATCTTCGACACCCGCTCCGCCAACTGAATCATGGCTTCGTAATAAAAATCTGTGCCGGACATGTGAATCAATTCCGCCGCCTGCTCCTGGATCGCTTTCACCACTTCCGGATGACAATGCCCGGTGGAGCAGACGCCAATGCCTGAGGCAAAATCCAGAAACTGATTGCCGTCTACATCCTCAATTCGCACTCCACGACCGCGCTTGGCCACCAACGGATACGACCGCGTATAGCTGGGCGAAATCCATTTTGCGTCGGCATCGACCACAGCTTTTGCCTTGGGACCGGGCAGCGGTCCTGCCAGCCTGGGTCCGAATCGCGTGTACTTCTCTGATGTTTTATAAGAACCGGTTCCGTCGTTCTGCATCGTCGTTCTCCTCGCAGTTGGGAATGTGAGTGCGGGCTGGCGGAATCGTCAGCCGGGCAATTTTTAGAGTGAGAAACTCAAGGATTTTTCGAAGCCGCTGGGAGCAGGGCTCACGCTCGAATGTTCGCCAGACGAGGGTGCGGACAGCTTAGTCGCTGCCGAACAGACTAGGTCGCAGCCAAGTGGGCAGGCTATGCAGGTGCGGTCGCGGGCGCTCCAGTCCCATACGCGTCACGGGAGCGCTGCAGCCGGATTCGAAACTGAGGGCAGATGTTCTGCGCATAGGAAACCTGATGGAAACAGTATAGCGTGAGTGGCAAGCTGGTTGGCACAAATTTCAATGAGCGGTACTGCGCCTGGTCCTTCTCGTTGTGCGCTCGGAAAGTCGCCTAAAATACTAGAATACGCATGGAGATCCCCCGCAGTGGCCGCGCCTCTTCCTCTTCTGTCGTGATTGCATTTGCCTGCGTTTATGTTTTCTGGGGCGCCACCTATACTGCAATGCGGGTCGGTGTTCATTTCATAGCGGCCCCGGCGCTCGCTGGATCTCGCCTCATGATCGGCAGCTCCTTGATGCTTGGCTTCATGGCCCTTAGGGGAAAGCGTCTGGTGGGCGGTGCGCGCGAAATGCGCCGCCTTTTCTTCCTCGGTGTGCTGATGCTGTTCTTCGGCAACGTTGGGCTGGTATGGGCAGAGTTCTACCTTCCCAGTGGCCTCGCGGCATTGCTGGTCGCCATCATTCCTGTGTATGTCGCCGTCATTGAATGGCTGATGCCTCACGGGGAGCGTCTTCGCATGCGAGGCGAAATCGGTTTGGTCCTGGGGTTTATTGGCCTCCTCGTTCTTGCCTGGCCAAGCGCCCGCACCGGTTTCCACGGCGACTGGCGCCAACTCGTCGCGATTGCGGTCCTCCTGCTGGGCGCCCTGTCTTTTTCCATCGGCTCTGTTTGGTCCCGCAGTACCAGGTTTTCGCTTGACCCATTCGTCTGCGCCGGTTGGGAAATGCTGGCCGCAGGCGTCTGCGATCTGGTTGTCGCCACAGTGCTGCGCCAATGGGGGCGTGCGACGTGGAACCAGGAAAGTATCTCTGCGATTGCCTTTCTTGTGCTGTTTGGATCGCTCGTAGGTTTCTCATCCTACACATGGCTTTTACAGAATGTTCCCGTCTCTAAAGTCGCCACCTATGCGTATGTCAATCCACCTGTGGCCGTGGCGCTGGGGGCGATTGTGCTGCGCGAACGTCTCTATGGCAACGAGTGGATTGGGATGGTCATGATCCTGGTGGCAGTCTTTCTTGTCAACTCGTCCAAGCTGCAGCAAGATTCGGCAATTCTGGAAATCGAGACGATGGCGACGGAAGCCGAGATCTAGGCCCAATCTACCATGGGGTTAAAGCGTATTATTTCCGGCGCCAGCGCACGCCGTCCGCGCTGTCTTCCAGCAGGATTCCTTTTCAGCAAGCTCCTTGCGAATGGCG
>JAJZDO010000542.1 GCA_021805955.1 Acidobacteriota bacterium | reverse complement strand
AGTTGATTGAATCGTCACTCGGTACACTTATGAAGCTGAGGAGCATCGCCGAAGAGCTATCCGAAAGATTCGCCTCGAAGGCTTTCACAACGCTATTCGCCATGCTCCGCACGGAATTGGACGATGACTACTTGGGCCGTATTCGGCACCATCTGACAGCATTGAAATTCCGCAAGGGAGTATTGTTCAGCGCGGAACTTGGCGAGGGCAACGAAGGCGAGAACTACATGTTGCGCCAGACTCGCGAAGAGGGTCCGAATTGGTTCGAGCGGATGCTTGGCAAAGGGCCCCCCGCCTATACCTTCCATATCGATGATCGCGACGAGACTGGGGCGCGGATTCTTTCGGACATACGGTACCTGGGAATCAGCCGAGTTGCGATTGCGCTCGCCGAATCCGCCGATCATGTTTTGAGCTTCTTCAAGATGCTGCGAGCGGAGTTGGCCTTTTATGTCGGCTGCCTGAATTTGTACGATCGACTGGCAGCCAAGAAAGAGCCGATATGCTTCCCCACGGCAACACCTGCAGGCGAACGCAGGCTTCAACTTTCTGGGCTTTATGATGTTTGCCTGGCGCTTCACATGGAGGACCGAGTGGTGGGCAATGCAATCGGGGCCGACGGCAAGGGCCTTATCATCGTCACCGGCGTCAACCAAGGCGGAAAGTCGAGTTTTCTGCGCAGTATAGGTCTGGCGCAGTTGATGATGCAATGCGGCATGTTCGTCGCTGCTGACACTTTCGCCGCGGAACTCTGTCCTGCTCTGTTCACTCACTACAAGCGGGAGGAGGACGCCACAATGAAGAGTGGAAAGTTCGATGAAGAACTCGCCAGAATGAGCGAGATCGCCGACCACATTGGGCCGAACTCGATGCTGCTGTTCAACGAGTCATTTGCTGCGACAAATGAACGAGAGGGATCGGAGATCGCCAAACAGATCGTATGCGCGTTGCTGGAGAAGCGCATCAAGATCTTCTACGTGACGCATCTATACGAATTCGCCCACGGCTTCTTCAACAAAAAGCGTGAGGATGCGATCTTCTTACGCACGGAACGAAATATTGACGGTACGCGGACCTTCAGACTGCTCGAAGGCGAGCCCTTGGAGACCGCGTATGGCGAAGACTTGTATCGCCAGATATTTGGATCGAATGATGGAACCAGTACAGCATCGAACTCCGCTGAACATGATTAGACGAGTGCCGAAACCTCCCGTTCTAATTGGTTGAGTCGTTCAACTGCCGACTGTACGGCCGGAGTTCCTTCTTCTTTGACTTTCCGCGCCCTGTCAAGTGCTTGTTCTGCAATGCGACTGACTTCATGCAGCAGCTTGCGGATCTCGGCTTGCAGGCTCGCGCGGCTATCCTGAATGCGATTGAGGACATCGTTTTGTACCCGCGCGCTGTTCACTTCCAAAAGATGCCGCAGAAATTCTCGAGCATCGTTCGTGATGAATTTGCGTCCACCGACAAGCGGCAAAAAGATATCAGCGAGCCAGCGTAGCGGGGATGGGGGTTGCGCTGTTCCGATAAAGCTTTCGAAAGTGAACCTGGAACGCACTCGGAGGCCCTTCTCAGGATCGAGCGCATGGGGCATCCGCGTCAATTCACTGATGCCCGCATCGGCGAGCTTTTTCAGAAAATTGTTCCCCATCTCCACAAATCGAAGAGCCGCGGCACTATATTGGCGCTCGCCTTCTTCCTGTTCAGGTTTGAGCCAAGGCATAACCTTGCGACGCGAAATCTCCTGCGCGAGATGCATCACTCGGCGCCGATAGTTTGGGCCAAAGCCGAGGCGCACGGACAGTAGACCATCGCCAAACTCAGTTTCAGATTCAGTCCATGCGGAACCGAAGAACTGCTTGCGCCTGTCACCGAAGAGGTCCGAAATTCGATGCTGTTCCGCCATAAACAGGTAATCCAGTTCGCGCATGGAGCGCTCAGCCTCGCCGATGGTTTCCTTCATGAGCTCGATGCGCCGTTCGGATTCTTCGATTGGCCTCTGAAGCGCGTCGCGGTCCTCACCGATAATTGCCAGCAGTTGCTCACTTAAGCGCTGGAGACCCCGGTCGCAAGCGGCGCGAACAAGACTCCTGCCTGAGTCTTCAACGAGCCGATGTAAACTCGCCAGCAGTTTTTCCCAATCCCGCAGCGGACCGCGGTTCTCCATCCGTTCGGAAGCGCTAACCTCGAAAACCTCGCCCATTGGGCGATGCAGCCGCTTTTCCAGAATCTCGCGCGTGAACTTAACAGCCGCCGCACGCTCCGGATCGCTGGTGCGGTCGGCCTTGTTGATAATCAGGATTAAATCCTGAACTTGCGCGCCGATGGATTCCACCAGCGCCAACTCTTCGCCCGCAATTGGCGGATCGGCTCCGACCACAACCAAGGCTGCATCAATGTGAGGAATAAACGCCTGCGTGGTTGCCGTATTTCCGGTGAAGATTGAGCCCAAACCCGGCGTGTCCACAAAACACATTCCCGAGGACAACAATGGGCTGGGTACGAATACTTCCGCTCCGTCCACGGCCTTCTTGTTTTCGGGGTTTAGTTCTTCGATAACATATTCCTTCAAACCGGACATGGCAACGTCCCGCCAGGCCCCGTCTCGCATGCGAACGCGCGCGCGAAGCTCATCGCG
>JAJZDO010000360.1 GCA_021805955.1 Acidobacteriota bacterium | reverse complement strand
GGATCTATCAGCTTCCCCATCGCGGCGTGGTTCACCTCGCGCCCAAAGCACACCTTCATCGTTTCTGTTGTGGAGATTCTGATTCCACTCTTCGTCGTCCTGAAGCACAGGCAGAATATCCAGCGACTGATTGCAGGAACAGAGTATCGTTTCGGTGCACGCAAGCCAGCCGACGCAGCGACCGCCTCCGGTCAGGATACGCAATCATGAGCAAGATCGCGGTGCTCGGATCCGGTTCCTGGGGCACAGCACTGGCCGTCTCTCTGGCGCGTCAACAGCGTCATTATGTCACTCTGTGGTGCCATCGCACCCAACACGCCGATGAACTGAATTTATTTCGCGAAAATCGGAAATACCTCGCCGGATGTCGACTGCCGATTGCGCTGGCGGTGACTGCGGACGCACCGACTGCCCTTGATGGTGCAGAGTGGGTGATCTGTGCGATTCCAAGCCCATATCTGCGAGAAACCTTCGGTGCGTTTGCGCATTGCATCGGTGCGCAACAGACGGTCATCTCCGCTACCAAGGGACTGGAGATTGGAACGCATCTGCGCATGACCACACTTCTTGCGCAATGCTTCGCAAACGTAGAAAGCACACCGGCAATTGGTGCATTGAGTGGGCCATCGTTTGCCGCGGAAGTCGCTCAGGAACAACCGACAGCAGTGACCGTCGCATTCCCCCAGTTGCAGGAGGCGATTCGCACGCAGCAGGCGCTCACCTCCGACACGCTCCGCATCTACAGCACAGACGATGTGGTGGGGGTTGAACTTGGTGGTTCCCTGAAAAACGTGATCGCCATTGCTGCTGGCATTGTGATTGGTCTCGGCCTCGGTCACAACAGTACTGCTGCGTTGATTGTGCGTGGGAACGCAGAGATCTCGCGTCTCGCTGTTGCTGCTGGAGCGCGCCGGGAAACACTGGCGGGGTTGAGTGGAACCGGCGACCTGATCCTGACCTGTACGGGTGCGCTTTCACGCAATCGCTCCGTTGGGATTGCCCTCGCGCAGGGAAAATCCCTGGCTGCTATTCTGGATTCAATGGATGGCAAGGTTGCTGAAGGCATTCGGACATCGGAAGCCGCTCTTGAACTTGCTGCCTCGCTGGGGATCGAGATGCCAATCACAAAGCAGTTACAGGCAATTCTTACCGGCAAGAGCGATCCGCAAACTGCGATGCGCAAGCTGATGCAGCGGCCTTCGCGTACCGAAACCGATTCACTGAATTAGGCTTTGTCGGATCCGGTTCAATTTTCCTTGGGTCTTCATCCGGTCTCTTTTGCTCACAGGAAATGCAAGAAACAGGCTGATCGTTTGCTCCAGCATCGCGGAAGCTCGAGCGAAATCCAGTTCCCGTGTTTCCTGCACAACCGCAGAAGCGAGCACATCCAGGGCGAGGACAGCCGATCGCCGAATCTCACCTGAGATGCTGCCGCATGATCGCAGGCCGTCAAGACAAGGTACATCTTCGGGTGCCTGTTACATGATACGCGCGCGGAATATGGATGCTTCTGCCACAGATGACAGAAAGATCATCGAGCCGTCGATGACTTTCAAGGCGTCGCAGCGTCTACACTTTTAGATTAGCCAGGATATCCATGTGTCGCATAGGCTGGGATCGTCTGGCAAAACACGAAAAATCAAGTGTCCTGTTCAAGCACTCCAATCAGGGGGGATATTCTTTTGTTTTCCGGTTTGCGGTTTCAAGGTAGTCTGCGTCACGCCTTCTGTTCGTCCGCGTCCATCCGGATTCGCCCCGTTCCAATCTGGAAGTACATCTGTCTTCTTTCGCTGATGGCTGCATCTGCGTCTCTCATTGCCCAGAATCCGCAGCGCCTTTTGCATGCGAGCCTCGAACTGCCCGATGCGCCAACATCACAGTTGCAGCAGGAGAACGCCGGCGGGAGCCAGAGCACACCTGCTGCTGGTGCGAATACTGCGGATATGGGTTCGATCACAGGAACTGTGGAAGATACAAATCATGATGTGATCCAGGGCGCGCGGGTCACCCTGTCTTCGGAAGACGGGAAAGAGTATCTGAAGATTTCAGGGAATGACGGTGAATTTTCTTTCTCCGAGCTTCCGCCTGGAAGTTACACGCTGAGAGTAACAGGCGGAGGGTGGGGTGTATATTCGCAGACTTCCATTCATCTGCTCGCAGGGGAGAGCAAACTCCTTTCCGGAGTTGTTCTGCCTGTCTCCAATACGGTTACAGAGGTTCGCGTCGACGGCAGCCCTCAAGCACTTTCTGAGCAACAGGTTCAGATTGCGATCCACCAACGGGTGTTATCAGTTTTCCCAAATTTCTACAGCAGTTTTGACTGGAACGCGCCCCCGATGCTCAGTCGACAGAAATATGCGCTTGCCTTCCGATCGATGATCGACCCTATGACTTTTCTTGGTGCCGGAGTAATTGCCGGTGTGGAGCAGGCTAGAGATACCTTTCCGGGGTACGGACAAGGAAGCGCGGGCTACGGCCGGCGATATGGAGCAGCCTATGCAAACAGCTTTACCGGAAGAATGCTGGGAGGCGCTGTCTTTCCATCGCTGTTTCATCAGGACCCACGCTATTTCTACAAAGGATCTGGATCTGTTTTTTCCCGTGCGCTGTATGCGCTTTCCACAGCGCTCATTACGAAAG
>JAJZDO010000264.1 GCA_021805955.1 Acidobacteriota bacterium | reverse complement strand
AGCGTATTGGCGCAAGAGATTGACCTGGAACGGGTGGGTGCGCACTATGCCATCATTTCCATGTTCGAGCCTCAGCCGGAAACCACGCCGCTGTTCTGCTACGACGTTCGTCGTACTTCAGGAGAACTGCTCAGCATGGGACGTCGCCGTTTTGCCTACGGTCAAGCAGAAATCTGCTCCCGGGTGACGCTTGAATGCGAGGAAGTCTTGTTCGCGGTCTTGTATCGGGGCGATCAAAATCTGTCTGCCACCGTCCAACGCGCCGATGCGGCGACGTTGCACAGCTTTCAGGATTTCGTCCAAAAGATGCGAGAGACCTTTTTAAGTGCGGACATCGCCGAGGGAATCCTGCTTTTTGCTCGCGAGTTCGAGGTCAGCCGCTACTCGCTAAGTTCGCTATTTCGGGACGAGCAGCGACGCATTCTCCAACTCCTCCTCGATACCACTTTGGCCGAGATGGAAGGCACAATGCGAACTATGTATAACGATCACATTTCGCTGCTGCACTACCTGAGTCTGAGCGGAATACCCAAGCCTAGAGTGCTGATGCTGGCCGCCGAATTCAGCCTGAATGCAGACCTCCGCCAGGAACTGGCCAACGATCCGTTCGATGCCTCTCGCCTGCGAGGATTGCTGACCCAAATACGCGCCGACCAGGTTGAAATCGACACTGTCTCTGTGCCATTCGTGGCCAGCCAGCGCATGTTGCGCGCGATGCAGGAGCTGGAGTTACATCTGGATCGCAAGTATCTCGACACCGCGCTACAGGTCTGCGACGTATTGCATGAATTGCCGTTTCAGGTCGATGTCTGGGAAGCGCAAAATCTTTGGCACACCATCTCGCGCCAGTCCCTGTCCGCCGCCCCCCCAGACCCCGAGTGGGACCGAAAATTTCGTGAGCTTGGAACCAAATTGGATATCGACGTGGACCAGTTGGCCGTCGACAGATAGCCACTCTCTGCTTCAGCTGCGCCAGTGCAACAGGACAGGACCGGTCAAAGGATGCTCGAATTTGCCCGTCGAAGCCATCTGCAATCGAGCCTGCTTCAGCGCAAAATACCATTTCGCCGGACGGTCGGCATCGTCGATCAACATCAGCGATGGATGGAACTGCAGTCCCTGCGCCTGCTCCACCATCGTCTGGCGGTCCTGCTCCACAAATCGCCGCCCAAAGGCCTTCGCAATCGCGGTGACAAAGGGAACGCGATAAAAAACGTTCCACGCAGCACAGACATCAATGCGACACGTCGTCGCCGTCGTTGGCGTCACCGTGGTCAGGCTGGAAAACCACTTGTCTCCGCAGCGAATCGTCTCGTACCGCCGGTTCGGCAGAACAAAATCGATGGTCGTGCTGACCGCCTGACCATAAACCCCCAGCAATTTATACGGCGCGCTGTTCGCGGAGGGCGCATGCGCGGTCATACGAAAGCCTTGTGGAATCGGCTCGAATTGCTTCTGTTTCACATGGATGCTGCTGCCGCTTCGCCACCACCAGGACTGATGCACAAACGGGCCGTGCGCAGGATCCATCAGCCCAATGATCCCGTGATCGACGTTGCAAGGCAGCTCCGCCGCCAGATGCGCCCAGCGATAGCGCGATCCAAATTTTGCCACTTCCGGAACGGGCGGCAACGCATGCATCTCTTCCGGACGTACGCGGCCAGCCCCCGGACCCGGCACATAGACCCAGGCATAGCCATCGCGCTCCACGCAGGGAAACGCAGTGGCGTAAATGCGACTGCAATCCAGCGTGTCCTCCGGCGTTAGCGATGGAATTTCCTTGCACTGCCCGCTGACCGGATCGAACTTCCAGCCGTGATACTTGCATGTGATGCCCGAAGCATTGAAGGAACCGTGGGAAAGCGGAATACCGCGATGCGGGCAACTGTCGCGCATGGCAAACAGCTTGTTCTCTTTGGTGCGGCCCAGCAGCAGAGGGATTCCCAACAGCATGGCCGTCTCCGTCTGACCCAGGCGTAGCCGATCACTACGCATCGCCGGATACCAGTCGTCATAAATTAGCGCTGCGGACGGCGTCGCAGGTTCTTCAACAGAATGCGCCATGCTACGAAAATACCACCGGAGGCGCAAAATCTTCGTCTGGACGCCCCGGATTCGCGCAGCTAACCGGGGTCCTTTCAAAATTTGGCGACCGGCGCGCTCACCGCTACGAGCGAAGACTGGGTGGGCCTCACCGCTCGCGGACCAGTTTTCCACGGCGCACGTGAAAGCGTTCTCCGCGCCAAACGATGCTGTCGTCGGCGAAGCTCCAGAACCACACGCCAAGAGCAATCGCATCGCGCAGCGGCAGCAGCCACAGGTCGCGCAGCGTTCCCTGGTCGCCCAGCACACCCACGCCCACACTCAGCGCCATGGCAAAGCGGACGCAAAGCATCACACTCAACAACGCAACGCTGTCGAGCGAAGCGGCCGACGCAATCACATTGGCCACCGCCCACGGCAAGCCAAACGTCATCAGCAAGCCGAAGTAGCCCAGCGGCCTGGCGTCGCGCACCCCACGCGCCCACCGCAGTTGATGCGCTAAAAATTCGGAGAAGGTATAGGCCGGGATCGAAGTTTCGACGACCTCACGCGCCAGTTCAACACGATAGCCTGCCTGAGCCCGTCGAAGCCATCTGCA
>JAJZDO010000786.1 GCA_021805955.1 Acidobacteriota bacterium | reverse complement strand
TGGAGCAACTGATTCTCCCTTGGATCCTGCTTTTTCACCACATCGATGTCATTCACTCGCTTCATTACACCCTGCCGCTCTGGTCGCCCGCCGCGCGGGTCGTCACTTTCCATGATCTGACCATGCTGCTCACGCCCCGGATGCACACCCGCGGCCGGCGCCTGATCATGCCTATCTACATGCGCCTGGCCTGGAAGCTGGCCGACGCCATCCTCTTCGTTTCGGCTGCGACACGGAAGGATGCTGAGAGGCTATTTCCGCCATCGGGACAGGTACGCGCAGTCACGCCGCTGGGCATCGGAAGCGATGCCTTTGTGCCCCCCTCAGCGTCTGAAGTTCAGCAGGGGCTGGCCGAAATCGGCGTAAGCCAACCCTATCTGCTTTTCATCGGCACCATCGAGCCGCGGAAAAACATTGTGCGGCTGATCCAGGCCTTCGATGCAGTTGCCGGCCAGTTTCCTGATTACACACTGGTGCTGGCCGGTAAGTTCGGCTGGGATTATGAGCCGGTAACGAGAGCCCTCTCCTCATCGCCTGCCGCCGCGCGCATCCGGCACCTGGGATACATCACTGACAGCGCGAAGCGGATCCTCCTGGCCGGCTGTGCGGCGCTGGTCTACCCGTCCCTGTATGAAGGATTTGGCCTGCCGGTGCTGGAAGGCATGGCGGCCGGAGCTCCGGTGATTACCAGCAACCTCAGCTCCATGCCGGAGGTGGCTGGAGATGCGGCGATCCTGGTGGATCCGCACTCAACCGAGGCGATCGCAGACGCCTTGAGGAAAATACTGCATACGTCCTGCGCGGGTACGCTCCGGGAACGGGGCCTGGAAAGGGCGAAGCTTTTCACCTGGAATCGCACGGCGACTGAAACCTGGAGGGCCTATCACTCAGTCCATCAGCAGCAAATCCACGGCGCGTCATGAAAGGCCCATACGGCTATTCTATTGAGATTCGAAATCGTTCGCGTACGCCATTACGGATCAGGAAAGCTCAGTCGCCACCTCCGGAGCAGCGGCAGGGTCTCTTCTTGCAAGTTCCAGAGACATCAGAACATAGACAGGATAAGCGTAGCGAGGCTGAACGAACGGGGCGACTGCACTGATGATCAGTGTCAGCCAGATGAGTAATCCCAATGGGCGACCCAGACCGAGACGGCGCTTTGCGAATGCCAGGAATGTAACGATCACCATTGCGAGGCAGCCTAGCGGCTGAAATATCGTCTGCTGAACATCAGTAAATCCCGCTCCCGCAATGCCGCTTCTCGTGTAGTATTCCGGAGAAGCAAGCTTCCCGGCAATAAGCAGGAAAATCTTCGGACCTACGACAATGGGAAAGCCGTAATGGTTCTGGATCGCGTCGAGCTTGATAATGGTGCGTGCGCCTTCAAGCAAGTAATTGAACATGTCTGGATTCAGCCCGAATAATTTAAACATCAGCGGATAAAAGACACTCAGGCCCGCAATCACCACCGCAATTGTGCCTCGTGGGTGCCCTCGGAAGGGACGGCAAAAGGAAAACAGCAGATACAGCACAAGTATCCCGGCCTGCTCCCATCGCGCCAGAAAAGACACCACCAATGCAATCACCAGTAGAAGGAACGATTTCTTGGGAGACAGTACATACTTGGCGGTGAGAATTGCGGCGAATAAGGTGAATATTTCCTTGTTCAGGGTTGCAATTGCCGGAAGGAGTTCGATATTCAACAATAGGAGCAATCCAAACATCGCCTTGCGCATCCCCGGAATCGAAAACGCAATCTTCAGGCCCAGCAGAAAAAGCAGGAAGTTAAAACAAAGAATTGCAAAGCCCGTTTTCAACAGGAGGACCAGGGTGACGGGGCCGAAGTAATTTCCACCCACGCTCACCAGGTCAGAGATTCCGTAGGAGTGCAGCACCCTCGCCGCATCCCAATATCGATCCGAATCAGCTCCGATTCGAACGCTGATATACCCGTCTGATCGGCGACAATTAAAACTCCCGGCCGACGACAATTAGAATTCCCGCTCGACGACAACGACAATTAGGCCAAGCTTCATCACGTTTGAGGACGGAGGAAGTTTGGTTACCGACAAGCAGGTACGGAGGTTATTTGCGTTGGAAAATATAGGGCGGAATCGGGAGATAGCGGCGTCCAAGGCAGGCATGGACGCCAAGACGGCGCGGAAATATTTGCGTTTGGAGCGGTTGCCGAGCGAGTTGGAATCGGCGCCGCGGTGGCGGACCAGGCCGGATCCCTTTGCGGAAGTCTGGGAGGAAGTGCGGGAACTGCTGGAAGCCAGTGCCGGGTTGGAGGCCAAGACGCTCTTCGAGCATTTGCAGCGGAGCTACCCAGGCCGTTTTCAGGATGGGCAGTTGCGCACGCTGCAGCGGCGGGTGAAGCACTGGCGGGCGACGGAGGGACCGGCTCGGGAGGTGTTCTTTGCCCAGGAGCATCGGCCGGGGCGGTTATGCGCGTCGGACTTCACGCACATGGAAGAGCTGGGAGTGACGATCCAGGGGCAGAGTTTTCCGCACCTGATTTATCACTTTGTGCTGACCTACTCGAACTGGGAGACAGGGACGGTGTGCCTGTCGGAGAGTTTCGAGAGCCTGAGTGAAGGGCTGCAGAATGCGCTGTGGGAACTGGGCAAAGAACACCTCCCA
>JAJZDO010000519.1 GCA_021805955.1 Acidobacteriota bacterium | reverse complement strand
GCGCGCAGGTCCGGGTGGAAGACCCGGCTACGGGCGTTTCACGCACATCCGCCACGAACAGCAACGGGGCCTTCAGCTTTCCGAACCTCCCCTTCAATCCCTATCACCTCTCTGTCTCCGCGCCAGGATTTGACCCTCATACGCAGGACGTGAATGTTCGCTCCGGGGTCGCTGTACAGGTGACCGTGCAACTGAAGATTGGCGCATCCGCAACAACTGTGCAAGTGACGGCAGACGACCTGCTGGAAACCGACTCCAGCTTTCACACCGACGTGGATCGCAAGACGATCAACGAGCTTCCGCTGGAGAGCCAGTCCTCGTCGCTCAGTTCGCTCATCACGCTGAGTTCTCCCGGAGTGACTGCCGATTCCAATGGTTTGTTTCACGGACTTGGCGATCATGCCTCCAATACCTTTTCGATCGACGGACAGCCCATCACCGATCAACAGAGCAAGGTCTTTTCCAATCAGCTTCCCACGAACTCCGTGCAGTCCATGGAGGTGATTGACGGCGCTCCACCTGCCGAGTATGGTGGCAAAACTGCGCTGGTGATCCAGGTAACGACGCGCTCCGGGCAGGGCGTGACGACACCGACCGGAAGCGTGACCAACTCGTATGGAAGTTTTGGATCCGCGACTGGAGGAATCGATCTGAGCTATGGCGGCGAAAACTGGGGAAACTTCGTCGAGATCGACGGACTGAATTCCGGCCGTTTTCTGGATCAGCCGGAGTTTCGCGTCTTCCACGACAAGGGCAATGAGGAGAATTTCTTCGATCGCGTGGACCGCACCATCGACCCGGCGGACAATGTTCATCTGAACCTCAACTACAGCCGGTCGTGGTTCCAGACGCCAAACTCCTATGACAGCACAAACGTTACCAACGTCATCGCGGATGGTGGAACATTCGCACCCGTGTTTGGCGCAGTGGGCAACGCCGATCAGCGTTCGCAGATCAACACCTTCGACATTGCTCCCAGCTATACACGCGTCCTGAACAACTTCACGGTTTTCAATATCGGTCCGTATGTGCGGCGCGACGCGTATGACTACTACCCAAGCAACAATCCGCTTGCTGACAAGGGTGCACCGAACCTGCAGACCTCCTCGATCGGTCAATCGCGCTCGCTGACCAATGCAGGAGTTCATGCAGACCTGACTTATACGCGCGGAATCCAGCTGATCAAGATCGGCGGCAATTATGCGCAGACCTTCCTGAATGAAAAGGACACGCTGGGAGTTGTAAATGCGCTTTACAACGCGCCGTGCGTGGATGCCGCCGGTAATCCGGTGGCAGGCTACGACAGCCCAACCCAGTGCGGAAACAATTTTCCCAACCCGAATTATCTTTCGGTGCTCGGGCCTTACGACCTGACGCGTGGAGGGGGACTCTACACCTTCAACGGCCACACCGACGTGAAAGAGATCGGCGTTTACATCGAGGATCAAATCACCACCGGGAACTGGCTGTTCAACCTCGGTCTTCGCGGCGATGTCTACAACGGGTTGACCGACGCCAGCCAGGCTGAGCCTCGCATCGGACTGGCGTACAAGATCAACCGAACCAGTACTGTGCTGCGTGTCTCCTATGCACGCACGCTGGAGTCACCGTTCAACGAGAATCTGGTGCTGTCGAGCGAAGGCTGTTTGAATCCGGTTTTGTCTCCGCTGCTGCTGTGCACGCCGGGCGTGAGCGGAACTCTGCAACCCGGTTTCAAGAATGAGTTCCATGCCGGACTTCAGCAGGCCTTCGGCAGAAACTTCGTGCTGAGCGGTGAGTATATCTGGAAATATACGCACAATGCGTTTGACTTCAGCGTGCTGGGCAATACTCCGATCACCTTTCCCATCGACTGGAAGAGCGCGAAGGTTCCTGGCTTCGCGCTGCGCGCATCGGTCCCTGACTTTCACCATCTGACCGCCTTTGTTGTCATGTCTTCCGTCGCTGCACGCTTCTTTCCACCGCAGGTAGCCGGCGCAGGTGCAACCGTCGGTCAAACAGGATTGCCATTCCGCATCGATCATGACGAGAAGTACAACGAGACGACGCATCTGCAATATCAGATTCCCGGCGAGTGGCACCGGTGGATGGGGCCGTGGGTCGGCTTCAACTGGCGCTTTGACAGTGGATTGGTAGCGGGCGCAGTGCCCTGCTACAACCCGTTGTCCAACGATCCAAACAGTGCCTGCGCAACAACCTCGACAACACTGGACGGCCTGCCTGCGGTGATCCTCAGCGGACTCACCGCCGACGAACAGGCCGAAGCCGGATTGACCTGCAATGGACAGCGCGCAACACCCGTGAGTCCTCTGCCTGCGGTGTGTCTGGCCTCTCAGCTCACTTCCAGCCTCGTGCACATCCCCGCACCTGGCACCGGAGACAACGACAAGAATCCGCCGCGCGTTGCTCCACGCAGTCTTTTTGACGCTTCCATCGGCCAGGATAATCTCTTCCGCGGACAACGATACAAGTGGAGTCTGAAGCTGACTGCTGTGAACCTGACCAACAAATACGCACTCTACAACTTCCTTTCCACCTTCAGCGGCACGCACTTTGTGACACCGCGCGCGATGACGGCGGAGCTTGGATTTCACTTCTGAGTGCGTGCGAGAAACTTCGACAAATCTGAAAAAAACTGTAGAC
>JAJZDO010000110.1 GCA_021805955.1 Acidobacteriota bacterium | reverse complement strand
CCGGCGCACCTTCGATGGTGCCCGTCGCATCAATGTAGCTGACAATGGCGTTGACATCTTCGTTGTTGTATCCCAGTTTGAACAGCGCCGCGGGGACAGTGTTGTTCACAATTTTAATCATGCCGCCGCCAACCAGCTTCTTGTACTTGACCAGCGCCAGATCAGGCTCAACCCCGGTGGTATCGCAGTCCATCATAAAGCCGATGGTCCCGGTGGGAGCCAAAACGGTGACTTGCGAATTGCGATAGCCAAATTTTTCGCCGTAGGCCAGAGCCTTGTCCCAGCAGTCGCGGCTGGCGTCGATCAGCTCATTCAACTGGGGAACGCTAAACGGTTCCGAGCCTCTGTGGGAGCGGCCAATCTTGTTGACCTCCGCGCGATGCATGCGGATAACGTCAAGAAACGGCTCGCGATTCACATAGAAACCCGGGCAGGCCCCTCCCTGGCGTTCAATCGATTGTGTCAGCGGGGTCGCGGCAGGGAGCGATGCGCATTGTTCCGCCACGCGAGAGGATTGCAGATAGGCCTGGCCACACATAATGGCCGTGAGGCAGGCGGCGAAGTCGCGGCCAGCGTCAGAATCGTAGGGCAGGCCGAAGGCCATCAACAGCGCACCCAGGTTTGCGTAGCCCAATCCGAGCGGACGATAGTCATGAGAGTTGCGGCTGATCGCTTCCGTGGGGTAGCCCGAGTTATCCACCAGAATATCCATGGCCGTGATCAGGATGTCGACGGCATGGCGATAGGCAGCGATGTCAAATGTGCCTGCGGGAGTTACAAATTTCATCAAATTGAAACTGGCAAGGTTGCATGCCGAATCATCCAGAAACATGTACTCCGAGCAGGGATTGGAAGCATTGATGCGGGCCGTATTTTTCGACGTATGCCACTTGTTGATAGTGGTGTCGTATTGCATGCCGGGATCGCCGCAGTGCCAGGTATTCTCGGCGATCTTATGCATCAGGTCGCGCGCTTTATATTTCTTGAACGGAGCGCTGTCCTTGACCGAGCGTGTCGAGAAATCATCATCGTTGATCACCGCGCGCATAAACTCATCGTTGACACGCACGGAATTGTTGGCGTTCTGAAAGAAGATGGAAGTGAAGGCTTCTGAATCCGGGCCCGATCCATCGTATCCCGCGCGCATCAGCGTCCAGGCCTTGGCTTCTTCTTTCGACTTGCACTCGATGAAGTCGACAATGTCCGGATGGTCGATATTCAGGATGACCATCTTTGCGGCGCGGCGCGTCTTACCGCCCGACTTGATAACGCCTGCGAACGCGTCAAAACCTCGCATAAAGCTCAACGGACCGCTAGCCACGCCTCCGCCGGAAAGGTTCTCCGTTGATCCGCGAATTGTGGAGAGGTTTGTGCCCGTGCCCGACCCCCACTTGAACAACATGCCTTCGGTCTTGGCCAGCGTCAGAATGGAGTCCAGCGAGTCCTTGACGGAATTGATGAAGCAGGCCGAGCACTGCGGATTGCGATAGCCGGTTGCGGAGAACTCGACCGCACAGGTATGCGGATTCCAGTGCCAGTTCTGCGCCTCGGAATCCGGTTCCAGCCGATCGCAGCCCACGTTGAACCATACCGGCGAATTGAAGGCGACCTTCTGATGCAACAGCATGTGCGCCAACTCATCATGGAAGATAACGGCGTCTTCCGGGGTGCGGAAATAACCGCCGGCGATGCCCCAATCGCGAATCGTCTCGGCAACGCGGGAAATCAACTGACGCACGCCGGTTTCGCGCTGTGGTGTATCGATCTGGCCGTGCAGATACTTGCTGGCGACGATGTTGGTTGCCGTCATCGACCAGTCTGCGGGAACTTCCACATCTTTCTGCTCGAAAATACTGTTCCCTTTCGAATCGACGATGGATGCGGTGCGGAACTCCCACTGAAGCTCATCGTACGGCGAAACATCCGGACGGCTGAAGAACCGCTCGCATTTCAGACCAGTCCCACTTCCGACTGAACTCAAGCCATTTCTGGAAATCGGGGTGGACTCAACAGCTTTGGCGGCTGCGGGGGGCGTTTGCGTTTTGGTTGTTTCGGCCATGTCGGCATCTCCTGGTACTGAATTCTGTGCTGGTTTCGGCCCTTCCGGAATCTTAGGATGCCGAACCCGCTTTTCTGTCTCAAAGCCCTGTTATTTGGCTCCACGGTTCAAATGCTGCGGGTGATGATGTTTTGGGTGTACAGCGCAAATTCCGGAAAGCAGAACTTCTGCATAACATAAAATTGGACAGATCGATTTTTCCTTATCGATCAGTCTTTGAGTTCCTAATGGCTGTATTCGACCAGTGAACCCACCAAAAGCCTGTAGAGGGAAAGTACCGCTGTCTGTAGCGTCTGTCAAGCCAATACCGCTACTAATTGTGTTATCTTTGCAATTCATTGCAACATCAACACTTGGAAGCCCTGTACATTCCGGCCCGAGAGAAAGAATTCCACGAAGGGCTCAAGCCGCAAAGGGGAAGATTCCCCAGATGGTTCAGTGTAGGATTCTGGTCGTCGCGAAGCAAGGCGTAGGAATGGTGCAGATTGGGGAATATAGGTGTGGAAGGGTGGATAACCGGGGACGAATTGACCGCCATTTGGATGGCGAGTCGCACTAACTGATCTCTATCGAGTCTCTATCGAGC
>JAJZDO010000888.1 GCA_021805955.1 Acidobacteriota bacterium | reverse complement strand
GATTTAGCCCGCCACTACTTCGGTTCTCCACAAAAGGCGTTGGGACACGTAATCGGGATGGGTGGCGGAAAAGGTACGAAGGCAAACATTGAAATTATCGGGGTGGTTCGCAACTCGCTCCATACGGCAGTCGATGCGCCGGACAACACACCGAGAGCGGTCTTCCTTCCCGCGGAACAGCAATCCACGCCGCAGCAGATGGCGTTTTATATCCGCACCTGGCAACAGCCGGAGGCTGCCATGGGAACCATCCGCAAAGCGATGCACGGCCTGGATTCTAAGCTCGTTCTGGCCTCGTTTCGCACGATGGATGCCCAGGTGAATCAGGATCTTGACACGCAGCGGACGATCGCGATGCTTGCAATTGGCTTTGGCCTGCTGGCGCTCCTGATCTCTGCCGTCGGCCTGTATGCAGTTCTGTCCTATGCGACGGCGCAGCGCACGCGGGAGATCGGTCTGCGGCTTGCACTGGGAGCGACCCGCGGCGCCGTGGCTCGCATGGTGATGCTGGATGTGCTTCGGCTCGTCGCGTTGACTCTGGCGCTGGCGCTTCCATTAGCAGTGCTCATTGCCCGCTGGGTGCGCAGCCAGTTATATGGGGTTTCGGGCCACGACCCGACGACGATGATCGCCGTCGCCGGCGTGGTGGCCCTGATTGCGCTCCTGGCCGCCGCCCTGCCCACACGCCGTGCTATGAGCATCGATCCGATGATCGCCCTGCGGTACGAATGATAAGCGAGAGGAAGCCCGCAGCCGTTGGTCGGCTTACCTACTTCTTTGAAGTCTGCGACGCTTGCTGCCTGAAGGCTTCGGGGTCGGCCTTGCGCAGCTCCTGCAGAAACTGTTGATACTCCCTGCGGCCGCGTTTCAGCTTGCTGTAATCCACGTTCGGATAGAGCTGGTTGATGGCGTTGAAGGCATAGGTCGCATACCACGGCATGTGCTTGTGTGGCACGTCGATCGGACCCTTGATTCGCTTTCCCTGCTCCACCGCCCAGACGTACGGCGCATAGCGGATATCATAGCCCGCCAAGTACATCCGCCGTATGCCAAGGCGTAATACTTGCTTATTCAACTCCGTAATGAAAGCCACCATGTAAAGTAAGTTGTTTCCACCATTGCTTTTACGGCTCAACCTACTCACCTTGAATCGTTGCACGCGAAACAACCGTCCGATGAGATTCTGATTCTCGGCCGCAAGCGAGTAGGAAAGCAACGAGGCAAATTGTGATTCGTTCTTGAGATGCGATAAGGCTATATCGGGTATGAGTACCGCTCCATCCGGTGAGTAGACCATCTCCTGAACCAACGAATTAGCGTGAGGATTCCTGTACCAGGACAAAAAAGAAAGGTCATAGTATCCAGAGTACCCATCAATGGCTTCAAAATCGTAGTTATGTTTAGCCTGAAACGGTCTCACAACATAAAATGCCGGACTTTTCCGGCTTGTGGTCGGAACTTCACCGGTAATCGCAGAAGGCCTCACAAGAGAAGAAAATACATTCTCGATATAGCTATTGACCTTCGCATCGCACACCACATCGATAGAACCTTCGTTCGGATAGCGCAATTGATGCGGGGAAGCCGATGCGCAGAGAGCCTGCCAGACTGGCCTTGCCGTTGCTGGAGGAGCGAACCCCTGGTTCTCGTTACCGTCGCTCTTCCAGACGTCAATGCGGATTGCGGCAATTTTCATCCCAGGTTTGAAAACATCAACATACTGCTGAACTGCTTGATACTGCAGCCATGCATTTCGCTTCAAGGAACTTGGCGGCACGCTCCCGCACGGCGCGGTCGCTTTGAGCACAGCGATCGGCTGACCGTCCCTGTTCAATATGAAGCCGAATGTTAGTGGTACGTCATGCCAACAAATCTGCGTCTGATTGGAAACAACCATCTGATACCCGTCGATCCAGTAGGTGCTCGGATCGCGTCCTGCCAAGGCCTGTAGCAACTGTCCATCATGTGTCAGGTAAACACCGGTCGTATGGTGCTGGTGCAGTTTGGCGGCGACGCATTGCGGCGAAACCACACAGATGAGTAACGCAAGGACAGCGGCACAGCACGATATGCGCCAGACAGGATGCGCCGTGCAAGAAGACATCATGGATGAATCAATCCCGGCGAAGGAACCGCACTTGTGGACTGGCTTCCCAATAGATCTTTAACCGTGAGATTCTGATTCGGAATACCGATGGGTGAGGTTCCTAAACCGCCAAGGTCTGACGGGCGTGGTAACAGGCTTCCAGCAAATTGAGGAGGCCCAAACAAATCCCAGATCACGGAAAACACATCGTTTGCAATCGTATAAATGGCGTCCGCAAGGCAACCTGCTCCCGGTGCTGCGACGCAAGCAACCGCCTCTGCGACAGCAATCGCGTCACCAACAGCTTTGCCACCGTCGCCACCTATCAGCGCTCCCGTCCAGCCCGTCTGGCCACACATAGTCGAATTCGAATCAATGCTGCAGCCAATGGTTATTGCGGCTCCAACAACTGCTCCTATTTGCGCAATCATTTGGCCAGCACTCGTCCACGTCCCGTTTGCACCTATCAGGCTAGCTATGCCCTGGCCCGTTTGAACAGACACGACATATGCGGAGGCGAATATCACGCCGTCAGCGATCGCTGATCCCACGGGATTGC
>JAJZDO010000350.1 GCA_021805955.1 Acidobacteriota bacterium | reverse complement strand
ATTGCGAGTATCAGTCGATGGCTGCAGCTTTGAGGTGTTGTCTTGATGAAGTTTAGTTCCGCGCGCCCTGGATGTTTTCTTTTTCTTGCCTGTTGCTTTCTCATCCTTCCCCACGAGAGTCGCGCGCAGACGCAGACCCCACTGCCGATCATGCCGCTTCCAGCGCACGTTGTGCAGGGGCAGGGTCAATTCATGGTCGATGGCAAGTTTGGCATTGCGCTGCAAGGCTATACGGAGCCGCGTCTGACGCGCGCACGGCAGCGTTTCCTGGATACGCTTTCACGGGAAACCGGCATTCCGCTATGGCATACAGCACAGTTCAATCAGCCAGACTTTACCATCCAGACGACTGGACCCAGCGATCCGGTGCAGCAACTGGGAGAAGACGAGTCTTATCGCCTGGAGGTAACTCCAACCCAGGTGAAACTGACTGCCGCGAATCCTCTCGGAGTGCTGCACGGCCTGCAAACGTTTCTGCAACTGGTACGGACGACGCCGCAGGGTTTCAGCGTTCCGGCCGTCAACATCGATGACCAGCCTCGCTTTCCGTGGCGCGGCTTGATGATCGACGTCAGCCGCCACTTTATTCCTGTCCCGGTTATCGAACACGACCTGGATGGAATGGAGGCAGTCAAGCTGAATGTATTTCACTGGCACATCTCGGACGATCAGGGTTTTCGCGCCGAAAGTAAGAAGTTTCCTCTATTGCAGGACAAGGGGTCGGACGGTTTCTACTATACGCAGGACCAGATTCGCGAGGTCATTGATTATGCGCACGACCGCGGAATCCGCGTAGTTCCTGAGTTCGATATGCCGTGCCATACTACTTCCTGGTTTGTTGGCTATCCCCAGTTGGCGAGCGGGCCAGGCCCGTACCAGATTGCCCGCCATATGGGCGTGCACAGTGCGGCGATGGATCCGACCAAGGATTCTACTTACAAATTCCTCAACTCATTTATCGGCGAGATGGCGGCTCTTTTTCCGGATCAGTATTTCCACATCGGCGGCGATGAATGCAATGGCAAGGAATGGAATGCGAACCCGCAGATTCAGAGTTTCATGCACGCCCACGGTCTTGCGAACAACGCTGCGCTACAGGCGTATTTCACTGCAAGGGTGCAGAAGCTGGTCGCGAAGCACCACAAGATCATGGAAGGCTGGGACGAGGTATTGCAGCCTGAGACTCCCAAGGATGTTGTGATTCAATCTTGGCGCGGATTGGCCTCCCTGGCGCAAGCGGCGCGGCAAGGCAACCGTGGCATGCTTTCGACTCCCTACTACCTGAATCTGGATTTTCCAACGTCGCATTACTATTTGGCAGATCCCCTGGGCGACCAAGCGGCAACGCTGAATCCAGAACAGGCGGCGCGCATCCTGGGCGGCGAGGCGGCCATGTGGAGCGAGTATGTCACTCCGGAAACTATCAACAGCCAAATTTGGCCCTATCTCGCCGCAGTCGCAGAGCGATTCTGGTCGCCGCAACAGGTGCGAGATGTGGACTCGATGTACCAGAGGCTCGCGCTGGTGTCCTGGAAACTGGAGAATTACGGATTGAATTCCGGAGCGGATGTAGATGTTATGTTGCAGCGGATGAGTGGAGATCCGGATCCGGTGTCCTTGAAAGTTCTCGCCTCCGTGGTAGCGCCTCCCAGTGGTTACATGCGCTACAGGCTCGAAGGCGGACGAAGCTACACCGTTTTTACGCCACGGAACCGAATGATCGACACGGTACCGCCGGAGAGCGAGACGGCACGCAAGTTTCACGATCTGGTTCAGCAGATCGTCGCGGGTCAAGCCACACCCCAGCAATGGCAGCAAGCCCGACAATGGCTTACGCTATGGCGCGACAACGATGCGCAGCTCCAGCCCTTGCTGGTTCAGTCGGAGCTGACCAAGGAATTGGTTCCGGTCTCGCATGATTTGAACCAGGTTGCAGCGATGGGCTTGCAGGCGTTGGATGACCTGCAAAATAGTCGAACCGTCTCTGCCGAGGACCGCCAACACAATATCGAACTCTTAAAATCCGCGGAGCAGCCTCAGGCTGTCTTGCTGGACATGATTGCACCCTCGGTCGAATTACTCGTGCAAGCAACCAGAACGGAGTAGAGGATGACTCCGTGAATTTTAACCGATCCTTTAAAACAGTCTGTAGGATAACGATGACCAACCGCTTCCTAAGCCAAGCTGACTGCCTGGATCCCACTTGCGGTCGTAGCAACTCCATCGAGGGAAATATTCATATGCCTGTCAGAACTTCCCGCCTGCAACTTCCGTCTTTCATCCTCATGACCCTGCTGCTGGCCTTAGTGTGCGGCATGGCGCTTCCCAGCTTTGCCGCGCCTGCGAGCGATAAGCTGTTGGCCGCTACTCCGCCAATGGGCTGGAATGACTGGGCCCATTACGAGTGCAGGTTCACCGCGCAGACCATTTTGGACAACGCTAAAGCTCTGGTGAAGAGCGGCCTCGCCGCACACGGCTACAACACCGTAACCATCGACGACTGCTGGATGCAGAAGGACCGGGATGCTCACGGCAACCTGCAGGTCGATCCGCAACGCTTTCCACAAGGAATGAAGCCGATCGCCCAAGCGATCCATGGAATGGGTCTGAAGTTCGGCATCTATGAGGACGCGGGCTATGAAACGTGCG
>JAJZDO010001088.1 GCA_021805955.1 Acidobacteriota bacterium | reverse complement strand
GGCCAGCCGCCCTGCCGATACGCCTTCACCGTTCCCCACGCTGTGCGCACAGCCAACTCGCACTGCCTCGCCGTTGCGGCGATGGTCGCCCCGCTCAGAACCATCTTCACCGCAAGCCGACGACGCTTATTCAACGCCGCCTCGGACAACTTCCTTCCGTCGCTTCTACCCAGACACCTCACAAACGCTCAAATCAGGCATCCGTTTCATGCTGGATCAAGAATACGTCCCTCTCCCGATATGGGGCTTTTATATAACCGAACTTACACTGGAATTAGCCAGAATCAGGCCTTTCAGCAGCGCGGAGCGGGCAGGTTTTCCACCAAAATGCAGAGATATCCATGACAACGCAATGGAGCATCTGCGTGCAATGAAAATCCACAGTCTTGAAAATATTACGTCCCGGGGCCGCCTGTATATAACTCGCACGTAAGAATGTGACGGTCATCACAGTCATACCTGTGGTGAAGGTGGTCTAAAGGAAGCAAGAGAGGTTGGAGAGCGCGCAGCGAATGCGGCAATGATCTGGCGGGAATAGCAAATAGGACAGCAAGCGTTATGAACCCGCAGGCAGCCTGATGCGGATAAGTCCTCCACGGCTTCCGAGCATATGACGAACAATTCTCCAAAGTCGCCGATGCGCCGGGTATCCGGGACTATCTGTGAATCCACTTGTCATACGCTATGAAACGCAATCAAGTACAAAGTAATTCACCGCAAGTGATCGGATTGGAAACACGACACGGGAGGAACTGTCAGCGATGAATCATGAGATCAGAGTTTCATCTGGAACCACACTTTTAGCAGCAACAATTCTGATAGTGATTCTGGCTTCAGCTCCGCGTGCTGCGGCGATTCCCGCATTCGCGCGGAAGTACAAAACAGCATGCTCCACATGTCACAACAATTGGCCTGAGCTCAATGATTTCGGCCTTGCGTTCAAGATAAATGGCTTTAAATTTCCGAAAGATGATGAGGATTTTGTAAAGGTGCCGCCATTGATGCTCGGCGCGCCAGCTCAGAAAGAGGCATTTCCCCATTCTATGTGGCCAGGAGAACTTCCGATCCTCCCAATCGCATTCCGCTATTCAGGCTACTTCAATTACAACAGCCCGCAGCCATCGGCAGTAACCGTCGCGCAGGGATTTGTTCCGCAAACGGATATTTTCGAACCGAACACTTTCACTATTATTGCCGCCAGCAGTCTTGGCCCTTCGCTTGAATTCTGGATTGACGACGATCTTGCTACAGCAGGATCCGGAGCTGATGGTGGACTGGGAGACGCCTACATCAAAGCGAATAACTTTATAGGCTATTATCTGCATGTTCCCAAAAACGATCTCAATGTAAGGTATGGACAGTTCGAGCTTGACTTGCCGTTTACACAGGCGCGCACGATCAACCTCACAGACTACGCAATTTACGATGAGACGGCCTATGTCAACCCCAGTGGGACCGGGCCACTCGTCGGCACGACGGCCAATCCATTTACATTTGCATCGCCACAGCGCGGAATTGAGTTAGGTGGATATCCGCATCAGGGCTATACCTGGTGGACAGTCTCAATTGTGGACGGAGAGAACGCTTTGTATGGGACGGCGCCACTGTCCGCGCGGAACTCAAAAGACGTGTATATCAATTTTTGGCAAGGATGGAATCTGGAGCGAAACCCTGCCATCCGCAAACAAATCCAGGCATCTGGTCCGACTGGCGTTCACGACCACACATGGATAAAATTCAACGGCTTCGGTTACTTTGGCGACAATGCCCTAAATCAGGGCGGAACCTTATACGCGGGACTGCCAACGATTCACGAGCCTTTCTATCGCGCTGGTGGCGCGTTTGACTACAGGTTCAGAGGAGATTTTGAACTCTGGGGCCTCATGGAGCACGCACATGATTCGAATGAAGCATTGAACGAGGGTCGCACGGGCTTCGTGCCTGTAACCCCGGTGACTTTTTCCGGTGGGTTCCTTGAAGCCGAGTACTGGTTTTATCCCTGGCTCATAGGTCTTATGCGCTATGACGGGGTTAACTCTCCGACGGATCGGTTAAATGGCATGTCCCGTTACGACACTCGAAACATCTATAGCCCAGGTTTGCAGATCTTTGCGCGTCCCAACATTAAATTGGAGACGCAGTATTCCTTCAGCTACCAACAGCCTATCCCGGGAAGCAACAACAGATTCTATCGCGACAATAAGTTCATATCAGGAGTTGATTTTGTATTTTGACGACCTCTGATACGCCGGTTCCAAACACAACAAACTAACACGAGAGGAGATGTGAAATGAGCAATTTTGTGAAGAGGATAATTTTCCCGAGCGCGGCTTTGCTGGTACTCGGAGCACTTTCGACTCCAGTTTGGGCGGGGGATGTGAAGGGAAAGGTGACCGCTCAGGGTATGCGTTCCCCTGAGAACATCGCCGTGTATATCGACGCCATCCCCGGCAAAACATTTCCTCCTCCGGCTCAACATGCCGTCATGGACCAGCACCATCTGGCGTTCGTTCCTCATGTGCTTGTCATCCAGAAGGGAACAACAGTTGATTTTACAAACGAGGACCCCGTCGGCCACAACATATATTGGCCTGCCATCAGTCGTAATAGGAAGCTCGCGCACAACATGGGCACCTGGCCGCAGGGAATTTCGAAACCATTCACTTTTGATGTGCTTGGCGATGTTCCCTTGCTCTGCAACGTTCATCCCGAGATGTCTGGTTACATCATTGTCGCGCCGACGCCGTATTTTGCACTGACGGACAAAGAAGGCAACTATGTCATCAAGAGTGTTCCGCCCGGCAGTTACACCTTGAAAACATGGAGCGAAGAGGCCAAGCCCGTGTCGCAGGTAATAACTGTGGGTGGAAGCATTGTGAACGCCAACTTAACCGTGAAGAGATAACAGTCCGACAGTGCATACCCGGCCTCGGAACTTGCGCAGCATAAGGAAAGGAGCCGCTAGGGTGTTCGAACACAAGAAGACCGTCGTACTCGCCACGGTTCCTGCACTTCCAGTATTGCTGCTTACGCAACTTGCAAGGCGGGGCCTGCACCAAGAAAGGAAGCTACACATAGGGGCATTCCCTGGAAGACATCGCCTCTCGCGGCGCTAGCGCGCAACAGAAGATATTTGGTGTGCCGCGGTTCCGGGCAACATATGTGCGAAGGGTCGAGAGATGGCGACGCAGAACAATGGAGGTGTGAGCGTGGATGTTCCCGGAAGAATTGAGAGCCAGAGCGTATTCATATCCGATGGCGGATGCAAAAAAGTTCGCCCAATCACCCACGAACGACACACGACAACCTCGCCGTGGAGCAGATATGTCCACTGAGAAATTGCAAAAGGCGCTTTCCCGGGCTCCTTATTATCTGTTTGCCGTCTGTGTAGGCGTCTTACTGGCTCTGACTTTCTGGCAGTCGAGGACTGATTGGCGCGTCTGGATGCGGTATGAGCACGGGCCGACCCCAGTTCGGTCGGTAGACATTCGCCCCGGTGTACTCGCATGGAAGCAACCAGTACTGCCTGCCCAGTATGTGCAGGGTAGCTGTGGTGCATGCCACCAGGAGGACCTTAACCAGACGCCTCGTCTGAATCATGGTCGGCTGCTAATCGCAAAGTATAACTGCATCGCATGCCATCAGCTTCAGGACATTGATAGGCCTCGCATGCTGGGTCCAGACCTAACCAATGTGGGAAACAAGGTAAGTCGTGAATGGATATACAAGTGGCTCAAGGAGCCGCGCACAATAACCGATGCGGATGGGAACGTTACTATTGACGGTGTGGACACGGATACACGCATGCCGAAATTTAATCTGAGCGATCTGGAGCTGCGCGCTCTCTCGGCGTATCTAAGTGTGCAGCACACGAAATCAATCGCACCGTATAGATTTAGCGCAGCTGTCGTTGCTGCCGCTGCTCGCAACGGGGATGTGGCTGACCAGGGCAAGATACGATTTGACCAGATGTTTTGTGTTACGTGTCACGCGCTCGCCGTTGATCGAGGCGGAGTGACCACGCTCATCGGTGGAGACATCGGTCCCGAGCTGACGAAGGTCGGAAGTAAAGTGAAGTCAGCCTGGCTGATGGCCTGGCTGCGTGACCCCGAAGGCTATCTCAAGCATACCAAGATGCCGCAATATCAGTGGTCTGACAAGGACCTGTATGAAGTGACGCAGTACATCATGAGACGGCTCACCGATCCGGATCTATTGCAGGATGTGCCGAAGCTGGGAGCACCCACAGATGCGGAGATACAACTTGGTCGCAGATTGTTCGTTGAAAAGGGCTGTGCCGAGTGCCATGTAATCCAAGGACTTGTGCCACGCAGCAATTTTGGCCCCGATCTTTCCGCATTCGGCATGGCGGCGAAGCCGTATCTCATTCAGGTCAGGATGGATGGTAAACAACAAAATCAACTGCATTTCGTTAAAGGCAACGTATCGCAGCTTGACATCAGCGTCTCAGAAATTCCGAAGTTCATGATTTCATATATCCAGCAGAAAGTAACGAATCCAGCCTCTGTTACTCCCGAGACGCACATGCCGCAATTTCACATGAGTCATGCGGATTTGGATGATCTAACGACTGCTTTGCTTAGTATGATCGGCCCTCCCATGGAGAGCGACACGCGGAAATCTCTGATCATTCCACGTCCCCACCCGGAATTTCACCCGGATGGGCAATTTCAAAAGCTTTACCATCGGTATAAGTGCTATGTCTGCCATGAGTTTAATGGATACGGTGGAACACTAGCACCAAGTCTCTCGTATGAGGGTAGCCGGTCGCAGCACGAATGGCTGGTCGAATTTCTTCGGAATCCGCAAACGCTCCGTCCAACACTTACAGTGAGAATGCCGGAGTTCAATATGTCAACGCAAGATGCAAGCACAATTGCGGATTACCTATCGGCGTCGCTACGAGATCCGAACGTGGATCCGAGCGCGATTAATGAAAAAGAATTTACGTCGCAGATGGCAGCGCACGGAAAACAACTTTTCGAGGCAAAGTATCAGTGTCAGTCTTGTCATACAATCGGCGCATCAGGGGGTTATGTTGGCCCAAGCCTGAACAATGTGGGTAATTGGCTGACTCCAGCTTGGTTGGAGGCGTGGTTGCGCGATCCTCAGGCGTTGGTTCCGGGAACAATTGAGCCGAGACATTCCTTTTCTGAAGAAGATGTCCGAGATATAACCGCATATTTACTGACTCTGAAGCAGTCTCAGACATTGGGAGGCGTCACATCTGCCGAGGTAGCGGGAGGGGGACAATGAAATACCTGCTGATTTTCTTTTCTGTCACGGTTGGATGTCTCGGGATAGCCGCATATGTGATGAAACATTACACTAACCCGCCATGCTGGTGTTGGTCCCGCGGTCAGGGGATGATCGTTACAAGCGTGCCGCATCTGGTATCGAGCCAGTACACCTCCTTCGGTTCCTACGGAACAGAAACTGACTGGAATGACCCGCAACGAATTATTCCCCTGAATTATTCTGAAACAGAAGGTAAGCTTGTATTCTACCAACAGTGCGTATGGTGTCATGCTGACGCCACACCTGCCGGACCTTCCAATCGCTCCAATGTGACACCGACTCCTCCATTGATGAATGATGGAACAATGTTCAATGGAATGAGCGATGCGTATCTGCAACAAATCATTGCGGCGGGAGGGCGCGCGATGGGAAAATCGGCCATGATGCCACCCTATGGCAAGTCGCTTACGCCGAGCGAAATTCGGAATGTGGTTGCGTATATGCGCGCAATAGCCGCTCCGGCATATCGCAGGTCGTCCGGTAGGATCCCAAAGAATAGGGGAGATTAGGTTCTATGAATTGCGCCGACAGGATTAATCGTGTCGTATGCGGATTCGTCGTGATGAGCCTGCTTCTTGGCGTGACTGCATCTGCATTCAGTCAGGTATTGCCGGAAGGAATCCTGAATCCAAAATTGAAAACTGACGAAGCTCGGTATCTGACGCAGCTTCAATCCCTCCGGCAATCAATTGATGGCACAACATTCCCTTATCCCTTCCATCTGGCGCGATATTTGAACGCGAAAGATGGTCAACGCATAAAGTCGGATCGAAACGGGATCGAATTTGTTTACTTTGAAGGTCGGGTGGTACTGAAGGTATCAGGGAGTTATCATGCGGCCTTCAACTCGACATTGCTTACCGAAAACGAGCGAGCGGGCAGAACCTTTCAAGACGTGGTTGTTCCCATCCTCCGACTCGTCACGCAGCAAATCCCGACAGACATTGACTGCGATGGCATCGGCTTTGAAATCTTATATGACACTCGAGATGCAAATAACACATACGACTTTGAGGGTCAGGAAGTACTGACCGCAGTGTTCGATCGGAGCGACGCATTCGCATTTCTGAATACTCCTGATGATACAAAGCGGCAGGAGATTCTGAATCGGTCGGACATTTTTGTGAACGGGAAAGACTTCGGTCTTGCGCTAGGCCATAGGAACCCTTTCAATGTTCAGGCCCTTGAGCGCTCGGTCCCACGCCAGGCACGAACCTCATCTCCCTCTGTCTCTGCAAGAATGGCAGCCACTCCAAGTGGTGAAACTCCCGCTGTGCTCGCCGCTCCGGTGGTTTCGCAATTGAGACCCGGCTTCAAGCTTCCGCCATCTGCTGATGCAATGCGATTGCAGGCGGAGTTTCAGGCGCAACTCAATGCGATGCGGACAGCGGATGGGGAAAGGTTTCATCTCGAACAGAATGCGCCAGTGATGTTTGAAAGCCTCGGTGCGCAAATCTTATTGCATATGACGATGCGGAATACGCTCTCCTTTGATAGGGGCGCGAGTTCAATTTATAAGCGCGCTGCTCAGACTTTCGATCTATTTCTCGCGCCGGAGTTGAAGTATCTCATGAAGGCACTTCCGGCAAACGCGGAATACGATCTGATTGACTTCTCGGTGCATAATCGTTCCGGGTCAGAGAAATCCGCTACCGAAACCATCGATTACGTTTGTCCCTTGAAGTCAATTCATTTCTTTGTTGAGGACAAGGTTACCAGCCAGGATGTAATCAATCAGAGTATTGTTTTAGTAAATGGCGTAAGAATTGCCCTGAATCTACAAGCTGTAGAGTAGAAAATCTCGCTCCGCCTGGATGAGTTAAACATGTAGCCATGCGATGTCCTTGCTAGTGTGCCGAGTCTTAAATAATATATATAACATTGTGGTTTCTTCTCATCGAATAAAGTGAGGAGGACCGTGTTATGCGTATCGGACGCCCATTATGCCCGCTGACGTTGACTTTGGAGCAGCGCGAGCAGTTGCAGTCCTGGTCGCGTCGTGCGAAGACGGCGCAGGCTCTGGCTTTGCGCTCGCGGATCGTGTTGTTAGCCGCAGACGGCGTGGCCAACAAGAAGATCGCCCGCAGGCAAGGTTGTTCCCAGCCGACGGCTGGCAAGTGGCGTCAGCGCTTCCTGGACTTCGGTCTCGATGGCCTGCTCGATGAACCGCGTCCCGGAACCCCGCGCAAGCTCAGCGACCGTCAGATCGAGCAGGTGTTGAGGCGGACGCTGGAGACTCAGCCGGAGGCGGCAACGCACTGGTCCACGCGCGACATGGCCAAGGCTTGTGGACTCAGCCAGTCCACGATAAGCCGCATCTGGCGCGCCTTTTCGCTCGCTCCGCACCGCTGTGAGACCTTCAGGCTCAGCCGCGATCCGCTGTTCATCGAGAAGGTGCGCGACATCGTTGGCCTCTATCTTGCGCCGCCAGATCGCGCGCTGGTCTTGTGCGTGGATGAAAAGAGCCAGATACAGGCGCTGGATCGCACCGCGCCGCTGCTGCCCATGCGCCCCGGCCAGATCGAGCGGCGAACCCACGATTACACGCGTCACGGCACAACCAGCCTCTTCGCCGCGCTCGATGCCAGAACAGGCAAAGTCATCGGCCAGACCCAGCAGAGGCATCGCTCCAGTGAGTTCCGCAACTTCCTCGATACCATCGAAAAGAACGTTCCCACGGACCTGGACGTGCATCTGATTCCTGGACAACTACGGCACTCACAAGACGCAGAGGATCCGCAACTGGCTCGCCAAGCGACCCCGCTTCCACCTGCACTTCACCCCGACCTCCGCCTCATGGCTCAACCTGGTGGAACGCTGGTTCGCGGCACTCGCCGACAAACAACTCCGTCGCGGCACTCACCGCTCTACCAAAGAACTTCAAGACGCCATCGGAAGCTTTATCCAACATCACAACCAGAAGCCAAAGCCCTTCGTCTGGCACAAAACAGCAGACCAAATCCTCGACTCTGTCGCTCGCTTTTGTATAAGAAATTCAGACTCAGGACGCTTCTGGCTATATAAGATGATCGCAATTTGGGCAGGCGACCGGAAGCTGTTACTACCATTGACTGAATCTGGGACAGTCCGGCACAGGTGGTGCGGGCGTACGTAATCTGGCGCGGGCCTGCGCCTGGCGCTATTATCGGCAGCAGATGAGAGACCTTTAGAAGGTTTCCAAAAATTATTCTGCGAGGTGTGCGATGTCCGCAACTTTCCCCGTCTGCGATGCCATGGAGATCAGCCCGCGATTCCGCAAGACCGTGGAGGAGCGCATCGAGCGTCTCGAACGCGATGCTGCGACGGACGAGATGAATCTGGCGCATCTCGACAATGAGGACCACCTGCGACGGCATCGCAGGCTGGTGGCGCTGCAACGGGCCGAGGCGCTGAGGATGCGGCTGTTTCTGGATCGAGCGCGGACGCGGCTGCCACGCCCGATGGTCGAGCTGTAGAGCGGCCGCGACGCGCGCACCCTGCGCGTCGCCGCTCGTTCTTTCGCCGACCGTCGCCAACAGTGGCGGACTATTTCCCTCACAGTCCGCACGAGACGGACACCCGCAAAAATCCGTGCCAGAGGCGCGCGAAGATTTTCCTTGACAGCACTTTTTCTGTGGCAGGCGGCGGGCTTTTCCGGCTCTTCTGCACATGGTTTCAACAGGGTGATTGTGCGGCAAATGCTTGTCTGCGCGGAACCTGTCCGGGTTTCCCGCAGAGGCGCGATTTTGGTGGGCGCTTTTTCGCTCATTTTTCCCTGTTGCGCGCGGAGGCTGGTGGCCGTAGTCTCGGAAAACGTTGCTGCTTCACGTCCACGGTTTTGACTGCGAAATGAGGCCAGCGCGTGGCAGGAAAATGGCCGCGCGTGAGGTTGAGATTTCGGGTACTCCGGGGCGCTGATTCCCAACAAGCGAAGCGGGCATGGCGCAGTGGCCATGCTCAAAAGAACACGCCCTTGAGGCGTGCGTGGGAGTTGTTGTCTTCTGACGCGGAGCAGCGCGAGAACAATTTTGAGGTAAGGAGCCTGTGACAAACGATGCGGCCGAGGAAACTGATTTTGTGTGTGGATGGGAATGAGCGAGCGCTGGCGGTGCGGCGATTTCTGCTGGAGACGCGGGGCTTTCGCGCGGTGACGGCGACGAGCCTGCATGAGGCTGTGGCGGTGTTGGGCGCGCAGCAGGTGGACCTGGTGGTGGCCGAGCTTCGACTGCCGCAGAAAAAGTGCTGTCAAGGAAAAT
>JAJZDO010001099.1 GCA_021805955.1 Acidobacteriota bacterium | reverse complement strand
CTTTCAGATCGCTCGTCCGGATGATCTCCGCTGTGCCTTTTTGCAGCAGGTCAAGTTGTTCTTCTACAGGAGCAAAATCCTTAGCACTCGTCAGCATAGCCTACAGTATAGTTTCTCGCCTGTTTATTTCTGCTGCCTGCGCAGTGCTTCAGCGCTCAACTCGTCGGCCGCACGCAGGTCGGGAAACAGCCACGCCCATATCCCTGTGACCATGAGTGATCCGATTCCTCCAAGAACGGTTGCACGTACTGCGCCCAGCCACTGCGCCGTCACGCCGCTTTCAAACTCGCCCAACTCATTCGATCCACCCAGGAAGAGCGCATTCACCGCGCTCACGCGTCCGCGCATCTCTGGGGGAGTTGCCAGTTGCAGTAAGCTGCTGCGGATCACAACGCTGATCATATCGGCAGCGCCACCGATAGCCAGCGCGATCAGACTCAGAGTTAAATTCCGCGACAGCCCGAAGACCACAGTCGTCACGCCGAAAATGGCTACCCCTGCAAAGAGCTTTGGCCCAGCCTTCCGCCTGAGTGGGAACCGCGCCAGCATCATCGACATACACAGCGCGCCCAGCGCAGGTGCCGCTCGCAGCATTCCAAGACCACGCGCTCCAGTGTGCAGCACTTCTTCAGCAAAGATGGGCATCAGCGCAACCGCACCGCCCAGCAATACCACAAATAAATCCAGAGAGAGGGAGCCGATCAGCATCTGGGTTCGACGAACGAACCGAAAGCCGGCCAGAATGACATCCATCGATGCCGCCCGATGCTCCATCCGCCCAAGGCGTACGGTAATTCGCCCAACGCGCATCAGAAAAAACACCTGAGTCGAGAGCGTAAAGATGTATACAATCGCTGCGCCAGCTAGAGTACGCTCGAATCCGACTCCCGGCAAAGTGAATAGCAGGCCACCGAATGCGGGTCCTATGATGTTGGCTGTTTGAAAGATCGCCGCACCCCATGTCACGGCGTTTACAAAGTGATCTTCGGGCACCAGATGCGGCACCAGTGCTGAGCTGGCTGGTCCGGAGAAAGCACGTCCGGTTCCGATCAATACGAGAACTGCATACACCAGTTCCACGCGACGCACACCGTACAGCGCGATCGCGAGCAGCGCGCTCGTGCATAGCATTTGAAGCGCATAGCAGATCAGAATGATATTCCTTCGGTCGAACCGGTCCGCGACATGCCCGGAAGGTAGCAGAAACAGCAAACCCGGCAGAAACAGCGCCAGCCCGGTCAGGCCCAGATCCAGCGCTCGATGCGTCATGGCGTAAACCTGCCATGCTACGGCAACCGCCTGCGCCTCAGCGCCAATGATCACAGCCAGCCGCGCCGACTGATAGCGGCGAAAGTTAGCCGACGAAAAAGCCGCCAGTCCCTGCCCACTTCTCGTCTGACTGCCTGTGTGTTTCGGACCTACCGCTTCGCCTGCTGCGTCCGCCGCCATATCTCTTTCGTTATACGCTTTCGACCTTAGCTCGTGCGGCAGGGTGCAGACAAGATTGCCAGAAAACTACCTGCAACTCGTGGAGCCGGCTCACCCTTGCTCCCCGCTTGATTGTCTGCTGCCTTCGCTTACGCTTCCATCGTCCGCGGCCTCAGAATGGGGTGCAGACGCGCCTCAATCCGGTTCGGCGTCAAACGCGTGTTTTCCGCAGAGCGACCTATCGGGGGCGTTGGTTGAGCCTCACGCGCCTGCTCCCGACGCCATGCCTCTGACCGACGCCGCTCACTGGCAAGCTTGTTGCCGTTTTCCACTCGATTTGCCTTTGCAACCTTGTCACCCTCTACGGAGACTCTTTCTGCGGCGCGCACCGGCACGGAAGGGACAGGAACCGTCACCATCCGCTGCGAGAGTGTTTCTTTCAAATCAGCCCCTGGAGTTCGTCGTGTTGCCATCGACTTTGTCATTGCTGCCGCTGTCACGGCATCCATATTCACGCGGGGTGGTTTCTCGGGCGTAGGAATCAACCGCGCCGAAGATTCGTACTCGCCGAAGTCCGCGTCAAAATGCGCAATGCTCGTCGCCTCTGCGCTCTCCGGCACGGAAGCCGTTTCTTCTTCCACGACTGCCCGTACACCCATCGCGCGCGTTACGAAGAAGTCGTCCACCAGTTTGTGAAGACACTTCTGCCCACAAAGATGTCGCGCTCGCGCGCGTCGTTTGCCCAGCGCTGCCCATGTCCCCAGGCGCAATTCGCCATCGCGCTCCAGAGCTACGTACCAGTGATTGGTTGCCCGTTTCTCTGTGCCGCACATATCGCAACTGATCGTTTGACGGATCACTGTCTTCTCCCCCAATTTCATTCCGGCCAGGACGCATTGCACCCCGCGATATTCTGCTTTCATTCGACTCTGAATTGGCACGCGGTAGCCGAAAAAATAAGAATGGATTCAGAGATGCACGCGGGATGGGGAAGCACTCATCTTTGCTGTCCTGAAACAGAACAGGCGTGGCACGGGCCACACCTGTTTCCTGCTCTTGAGGATGCCTTCCGTGCTTCACTCGCGAGGCGCAAAATAGCCCTTCTTTGCGCGTACCTGGTAGCGACGGTTGAGACAGTACAGGTAAATGGTGCGGAAGGCCCCATCTGTCTTGAAGTCAGCAGGGGTATAAGTCAGCAGATACTGGCTTCTCAGTTCCTCTGA
>JAJZDO010000565.1 GCA_021805955.1 Acidobacteriota bacterium | reverse complement strand
TCCCTTCCAGACTCATGCTTTGCATCGATGCTCCTTCTCGGTTAAAACGCAGAAATGGATTCGAGGTGCTGGAGAATTTCGGCAACTGTTTCTTCAGGCGTTCCCTCGACAGAGACGCGCCAGGCGTCTTCCGGTTCTTCCAGAGTGGCAAGCTGACTGGGCAGCAGACCTGGATTCATATACTCGTGTTTACGAGCCAGTATTCGCTGCTCAATGAGCGCACTCGGCGCGTGCAGCAGTACAAAGCGCATCTGATCTGGAGCGATGCCGCGCGACAACTCTTCCCGCGCCATCGCACGCAGCGCCGAACACGCAAGAATGGCCGACTGCTTTTGTGTGATGTACTCCGCCATGCGATCATGCAGCGTGCGCAGCCACGGCAGGCGATCTTCATCCGTCAGCGGAGTGCCCGAGGCCATCTTTTTTCGATTGGCATCGGAGTGATAATCGTCCGCGTCCTCGAACACCCATCCCGTCCGCGCAGCCAGCAACTTGCCGATCGTGGTCTTGCCGATTCCGCTCACGCCCATCAGGACGAGAATCATGAGATGTGCCCCAGAAAAACCGGCGCAATGTGCCTGTCAAAAAGATTCTCCGTCACGTTGCGCGCAATGATCGTCTCGTTCGCGCGCAACAGTTCCAGATAACGCTCGCCCATCTTCGCCGCAATCTTGAAACCGACATGCAGCAACTGCCGAAAGCTGCTGTTGTAACCGGCTGCGCTTTGCACATGACGCAGCGCTTCTGTGTACTTCGCCGAGGTCCACCCCGCCACCGTGGACGGAGTCGGCAATTTCGCTGGATCAATATCAATTACCGTCGCATAGGGCGCGCAGAGTTCGTCCTTGTGCGCGTAAGCCTCTGCATAAATTTCTTTGGCCAGCGCAAGACCAGCGCCGTCGGCTTCGGCCAGGCCAATCAGCTCTTCCAGCCAAGTGGTTCCCGCTGTTTTCAGATGAACGCCCGCGTCCAGCCGATGCATCGTGCGATGAATCGCCGGATAGATGGAAAACTTGTCGCTGCCTGAGTGCACACTCAGCTTCAGATTCTGCGGAAGGCCAAAGTGCTCCACGGCATACGCAATCGCAGCAATGTCCAGTCCAAACTCGCGCTCAAACTGAACCACGTCGCCCACGTAATCCACGCCCTTGTTGAAGCGCCCGCTGAACTTCGGCGCAATCGTCTGCACGGGTATGCCTTCATCGGCAATCGCAGCAAGAATCAGCAGCAGTTCCACCGGCGTCTGTGCGCTGTCGGTCTCATCCATCGAGACCTCTGGCAGAAAATTGCCTTCACCCTTTGCTGCCAGAATGTGGCGATAAACCGCTCCCGCCTGCTGTACTGCGGCAAGATACTTCTCCGCTGTCCCGCGCAGCATTGCATCAGTTATTGAAAACTTCTCTGCCGTTCCTTTCAGCGCAATCTCTCCAACCAGATTGCGATGACGATCTGCGAATGCAGCAACATCCTGCGCCGCAGCCTGCTTGCCAATCGCGTCAGCAACGTCAATCGTGTAAAAGTCACACGCATCTACAAAACGATCCACGGTCTGGAGCGTGATGTGGTCTGCATCACAAAAGTATGCGCCCGTCCAGCCCAGCGCCTGCACGGCTTCATCTGCCGCCTTTCGCACAGAAGTCGGTTCCGAACCGATGATCAGATGCTCGCGGTTGGATTTGTTCCATACCGGAGTCACCTCGACATCAGCCTGCAGTGCTTGAGTGCAGGCCTGCAACTGTGCCTTTGCCTGATGGGCAAAACGGTCGCCCGTACCAATCGAATACTTACCCAGCTTTTTCTGAATGCTCACCTGAATTCCCTTCTCCCAACCTGCTTCGGTGCGCCCAGAGACCAAGCCCTGGATTGGCAATGTAAAAAATGTCTTCGCCCGCGACGCGGTTATAACCCGCGTTCATTTTCTCCGGCTGATATATCTCCAGCATTCGGTTCAGTTCTGCATAAGAAAACCCCACGCCCTCTACTTCTTCGCGCGTCAGGTGTCCCGGACACCAAGTGATGCGGAACCGTCCTTCCGACGAGCCGTGGATCAGATGCGCCGCCGCGCTTAGATCGGCGGCAAGCTCAGGATTCTCCGCAACCGCCTTCAGCGTTGCCGGAGTGCCAAAGTAGCCATACTTGCGAATCAGCCGATCAATCGTCTTGTCTTCTCCGAACTCTTTTACGCCCGGAGCAAGGATAATGAGTTCCGCGTCGTCGGCAAGGGCCATGCGCGTGCGATAGACAGCCTTGTTGCCCAGCCAGGTGCTGTGAAATTCCTCCGGATCCAGATACACGACCGCTTTGCGAATCGGCTCGGCAACCAGCTCGAAATTTACCTTCAGGCTCAGCTCCGCCGCCAGTTGGAAGCACTCCACATCATCGCCGATGAAAAGTCCACGCACCGCCAGACCACCCGCCGCCCGTCGGCTGACGACAGTGAGCACATAGACGATCGGCAGCTCGCGCAGAAAGTGATCCGACGCATAATTCAGCACATTGCGCACCGGATTCACTGCGCGACCCATGATGCGCTCCATCCCGTAGACCGCACCCAGATAGTGACTGCGATTGATGCCTTCGCGTCCACCTGTTCCGACCAGAATATTTTTGTTGTAGTTGGCCATGCCGATCACTTCATGCGGCACCACCTG
>JAJZDO010000231.1 GCA_021805955.1 Acidobacteriota bacterium | reverse complement strand
TCCGCCACGATGACGCCTGGCGGCGTTCTTCGTCAGCGACGACTGTGCCGTCTCGAATGACTTTCCTGCAACCGGTGATCGATCCGATCCTGCGCGAAGTTGGAATACCGGAGGAATTGGCCGCGGTGGTTCTTGTCGAAAGCGGCGGAGAGCCCATGGCGCTTTCTCCCAAAGACGCCCGCGGGATTTGGCAGCTCATGCCGGACACTGCCCGCCGATACGGATTGACCGTGGATGCGAGTGAGGACGACCGTCTCGATATCGAAAGATCCACGCTCGCTGCTGCACGTTATCTCCGTGATCTCCACTCCGAGTTTGGCTCCTGGCCGCTGGCGCTTGCGGCCTACAACACCGGCGAGCAGAATCTTCAGCGCGCCATCGATCGTAGTCGAAGCAATGACTTTAGCGTCCTCAGTTCACTGAGGCTCCTACCCTTCGAAACAAGGCAGTACGTCCCAGCAGTTCTTTCCGCAGTCACGCGATTGAAGAGTCCGCCGGCAGCGCCGCAGGGCGCAATGCCATGGGAGCAGAGTGCCGTAACGGTCTTTGCCATTGCAGTAAGCAGCAATCGAAGCGATGCGAAAGACCTGATGAATGGACCCAGTGCTGAATGAAGAGTTCGAGTTCTGTGAGCGCGCCTGAAAAAGGAGGCGAATCGGATGAGACATCATCGAATCAGGACCAAATCCACAGGTAGCTCCCTTCGCGAACAGTGGCATGTCTTGTGGCCCGTGCTGGCGGTTCTCGCCGTGCCTCTTCTCCTGACGGCCCTGGTGATCGTGAAAGTGTTCTGGTCCGAGCATCCGCGAAAGCTTGCTGCAGATCAGGACCTTCATCTCAGTGTTGCCAAGCTGCAAATGAATAGGCCGCACCTGTTCGAAACGTCAGTTTCCGGGCACAGCGTGCGGTTCGTCGTCGAGCGAACACAGAACCAGGATGTCCATGTCGCAGTCGCAGCCTGCCGGTTCTGCTACCGCGAACGGCGCTCGAACCGTGTGCAGGATGGCGCGGTTATGTGCGGTCGCTGCAGCAGTTCCATGGATTTCGAGCCCACCAAAGCTACGGACCACGCGAACAGCTGCAATCTTGTCGAGATTCCACATCGGCAAACCCAGCAAACTCTCACCGTCATGGCGCGCGACATCGCACAGACGGTCACGAAACTGGCTCAGCAGTGAAAACCCCAAAGGACTTCCAAGTATGCACATTTTCCATCAACCGCCGAGCCCCATGGCACAACACCAACCTCAAGGAGAATCAAGTGAAGAAGAATCTCATGCTCGCTCTCGCTGCCCTCGCCATCGCAATATTCCCCGCAGTTTCGCGCGCATACGCATCGCAACCTCTCGAAGGAGTGATTAGCGACTCCATGTGCGGCAGAAGGCACATGGCAACCGGCAAGACACCCGCACAGTGTGTCAAAGAATGTATCCGGAACAACTCCCACTACGTGCTTGTCACAAAGGACAAGATCTACGACCTGACTGGGAAGCTGCAGGCAGTGACTCCCTTTGCCGGCAAGCGCGTGCGCATTGAGGGCGCAGTCGCTAGAGACACCGTGAAGGTCGAAGCCGTCCAGGAGATCAAGCCAGAAATGCCAGCCAACATGCCCATGTAAGGCCGTGTGCGAAATGATCACACATTGATTTACGCGTGATTGTTGTCACTGACCACGGATGAGCATCTCGAAAAGGATGGCGGGTTAACATGAAGTGTCTTGCCAAATCCGTTGCCAGTCTGGTGATCGCGATCATTGCCATTGCACCGGCGCTGCCCGCGACTCCCTGCGGGCAGCCTGCACAATCCATGGCTTGCTGCGGCCCCCATTGCCCGATGATGCTGCGGACAATGGCCACCCCGGCGGGCAGCCGCTCCAGCAGAGCCGTTGCCCGCACAGCCTGCTGCACTCGGTCTCCGCGGCCCATGACATCAGCCATTCTTGTTACCGGGCCACAGAACTCGCTGGACCCTGTAGTTGGGCGCATGATCCGGGCCGAAGCCGTCCTTCCGTCTTTCCGGAGCGCGACGCGCGGTTTGCCTCTGCCCGGCCGAAGCTGTACCCGACGGCTGCAGACCGTTCTCTGTACCTTCCTCATCTGAGTTTCTGTCCACGAGAGTATTCCCGGGGCCACCCGGAACCGTGCTGATCCCGCATCTGGCGTGCGGGAAAGCCAAAGCGGCTCCGCGGGTTTTCTCTGCCAGTTCCAGATAAGAAACGAAAGCCGCCTTTGGCGTTGACCGGCTTTGCCCGTGGACGCAGCGGCCGTCGTTCGGCAGACCACGTTCGGACAGAAAAGGATCAGGTTATGAGATTCAGAAGGCATCTTGGCATCGCTTTCGGGGCAGTCGTGTGGCTGCTCCTTACCGCCGCGCCGCGTAACGCTCTCGCCGTGCCGCAGTATGCGCGGAGATATCACTTGAAGTGCTATGCCTGCCACACCATTCCACCGGTGCTGAATGAGCAGGGGTATATGTTCCAGCGGCTCGGGCACCATCTTCCCGCGTCCCTCGATCCCAACAGCGAGATCGAGCGGATCATCGATCTGGTGCGGAAAGAGCCCGAATGGAGGCTCACCAATAACGCCTCCATGGCAGTTTCGGATTTCAACTTTTCGGCGCAGCGGTCGACGGCTCAGGGGCAGTCCCCCTCATC
>JAJZDO010000096.1 GCA_021805955.1 Acidobacteriota bacterium | reverse complement strand
CGCGCAGCGGAGTGAAGAATCCAGACGATATGCGCCTGGTCATTGCCGCCGTCACCCTCTGGATTCTTCGCTTCGCTCAGAATGACTCATCTCATTTTTAACTACAGCATCTGTAAATCGGCTATAGAGCAGTAAGTACGCCCACTTACTCGGCGAAGTCCACCCGCACCGGATGAGGAATGACGCCGCGCTCATATCCCATGGCAAGCAAGCGGCGTATGGCCTCTTTTCCGTCTTCGCCATAGTCCAGCGTACGCTCATTGACATACATGCCGACGAAGCGGTTCGCGGAAGGGGTATCGAGATCGCGTGCGTACTGCATGGCATGAGCAAGCGCCTCTTCGCGATGCTGGAGCGCATAACCTACACTGTCGCGGAGCGCCTGATTCATCATGCGATGCACGGGCGTGCCCAGATCGCGTCGGATCGCGTTGCCACCCAAGGGCAGCGGCAGGCCAGTTTGTTCGCTCCACCATGTTCCCATGTCGAGCACACAGGTCAGGCCATCGCGAGCATACGTGAGTTGGCCTTCGTGAATGATGAGTCCTGCGTCATATTTTCCAACAAGTACCTGAGGGATAATCCGATCGAACGGGACCAGTTCCGTGGCCACGCCTGGCAGCGCCATCTGCAACACCAGATTGGCTGTAGTTAGCTGGCCAGGAATGGCGATGCGCAGGCGGCGAACTTCATCCAGAGAGTAGGCGCGCTTCGCGACGATCATCGGGCCATAGCCCTCGCCCACACTGCCGCCGCATGGCATCAGGGCGTATTTGTCCTGGACGTATGGATACGCATGGAAGGAGATCGCGGTCACATCATAAAATGCTTCCCGCATGGCCTTCTGGTTCAACGTTTCAATGTCTGTCAGAGTATGGGTAAATTCATAGCCGGGCACAGTGACCTTGCCGGTTGCCAATCCATAAAACATGAAGGCATCATCGGAATCAGGACTGTGGGCGATGCTGATTTGTCGTACTGCGGCTTCGGTCTGCGTTGCCATAATTACTCCCAGACTTAAGAGTAAAGCAACGAGAACAAACAGCGCACATACCCCAGGGAAGCGCGGGCGTAAATTTTCAGTTGGTGGGATCGTGGGGTTCGACGAGCGTCGCTCCCCAGTCGCTCGGCCTAAGGTCGCGCGGGTTGGAATCTGATAGCCGGGTACGACTTCACGCGACTTGATCGGAAGACGGTACTGACCGATATCGCGAGGTGTTTCTTTGTGTTTGCACCAGCACGACAATCGAGACGCCGAGCAGTAGGCATTCCAAGAAGTAGTTGTATCCGGAAGGCAAAGACGTGGCCATCCGGGCGCGCCGCGTTGACTGGGTTGGAGGCGCGATTTCCCGGTTATCCGCTATCTCAACCGACTGGACGCTTTTCGGCGCCTGGGCAGGCGTTGGTTCCGGCGTCAGGACGGCCTCTTGAATTTCTTCTTCCGCTGCCATCACGGCTGATAGATTCGAGCCTTCAGGAATCGGCGGGGGTTCGATGTATTCGGGCTCGGGCGGGAACATCGCCATATCTACAGGGTTCAGTTGGACGTCCGATTCGTACGGTTCGATCGCGCTCTTCAGTTGCGTCAAAGACAGTTCGCCACCGGGATGTGAAGTCGAGTGCAGGATTCGGCGCGCCGTTGAAAACAGTACGATGCACAGCATAAAAATGACAATCATGGATATTGCGTACAGGATCTGCATGGCAAGCACCTACAGAGGGAGAATGAATGCTAGAGTGCAGCCATCTTAGCAAGATTGGTCCCGTTTTGGATTGCATTTTCTGCCCTCTAAGCGGAGTGGGGGAACCAAAATAGCAACAGTCCTGCAGGCTTTTGCCTCATGAGACTGCCGTTAGCGGGCCAATCCGTCTGGAGCGGTCGTAGAAGCTGGCCAGGAAGGATTCGGCTGACCAGACATTTCGAAGACGAGTTTGCCCCCGCGGACGATCTCTGAATGCAGCAACCAGAATCGATTCAGCGGTACTCCATTCAGCGTGGCGGACCGAATGTAGAAGTTTTGCGCAGAAAGATTGTGCGCGACAATCTCGAACTGCTTGCCGTTGGGGAACAAAATTGTAGCTTTGGCGAAGTGAGGTGTGCCGATTGCATAGGCCGGAATTCCTGGGGTGACCGGGTAAAAGCCAAGTGCGCCAAAGATATACCATGCGGACATCTGTCCGGCATCGTCGTTGCCGGGGAGCCCGTCCGGGCGATCTTTATAGAGCGTGTTGAGGATGTCGTGAACATGTTCCTGCGTCCTGGGAGCAGCCCCCGCATAGTCGTAGAGATAGGCAATGTGATGACTTGGCTCGTTGCCCTGGTTGTAGAGGTTACGGCTGAAGAGTTCATCTAGTTTGGCAACGAACGCGGCGTCTCCATGCTCCAGACGAATGAGTCCAGTGATGTCCTGCAGGACATAAAAAGTAAATTGAAATGGCACGCCCTCTGTAACGAAGGTTGCAGGCTTGGCTGGATCAAAGGGTGAAATCCAGGAACCGTTTGCATACCGGCCGCGCGCGAAGCCTGTTTCCGGATCGATCACATTGCGATAGTTCTGGCCGCGCTTCGCCAGCACCGCAGCATCCTTGGTTTTGCCCAGGGATAGCGCCACCTGGCTGAGAACATAATCGTCGTAGGCATAATCCAGCGTGCGT
>JAJZDO010000615.1 GCA_021805955.1 Acidobacteriota bacterium | reverse complement strand
ACCGTCAAAAATCCGCTGGCAGCATGGCGGCGCTGCCTGGACCAGCGCATGAATCGTCTGGCGGGAGAGCGCGTGGCGCTGCGCCAAGCTGCCGAAACAGAGCGCATCAGCACGGCTCACAGCCTCCATCCACGATTCGGTAGCCTCCATGAAATCCCAGGCCGCGGGGTCATGAATAACATAGCTGGGCTGTCCCTCGGCAAGCTCCACCGTGACGCGGCCTGTCTCATGCAGCGCGTCCTTCTGCAACAGGGTTGCATCCACCGGATAGCTCTCCAGCAGGCGCAGTGTTCTTTGGGCCATATCATCCTGCCCGATGCGACTGAGGACGGTTGCATAGTTGCCAAGTCGTGCAGCCATCACGCCATAGTTGGCGGGAGCGCCACCCAACTGCGGTCCGGACGGGAGAATGTCCCACAACAGTTCGCCGATACCTAGAATTCGATGCAAAGTCCGCTCCTTCAGACAAAACCTTCTCCCCGGAAGGGAAAACTCCTGTCCGGAGAGTCAAATAAGGTCAAAACCTGATTGTATGGCGTGGGGAAGAGTTTCCGGGTTGCGAAACCGGCAAAAAACCAGACAAACCGGGAAGCCGAGAACCGTGACAAGCGTTCCCTGTTCGCGGTAACCTAAGCCGTACCGATTCGTTTGACGAGGACGTACCACAGGAGTACAGAACATTATGCCTATTCAGCCAACAGAAAAGATATGGCGCAACGGAAGTCTGGTTCCCTGGGAACAGGCTACCATCCACGTGATGAGTCACGTGATTCACTACGGGTCCAGCGTATTTGAAGGAATCCGCTGCTACGGACAGCCGTCCGGAGCCGCCATATTCCGCCTGCCCGAGCACATGCAGCGGCTGATCGATTCCGCCAAGATCTATCGTATGCCCCTGCCCTACAACCTCGACGAGCTGTGCGCTGCGGTGGTGGATACGGTCGAGGCCAACGGAGTCGCTCCGTGCTACATTCGTCCGATCGCAATGCGCGGCTACGGAGAGATTGGCATCAATCCGCTCCATTCGCCGGTGGATGTCTTCATCGCGAATTTTCCGTGGGGGAAATACGTCGCCGGCGGCCACGGCGGCGCGGATGTCTGCATCAGCAGTTGGAACAGGCTGGCTCCCAACACGATGCCGGCGTTGGCCAAAGCGGGCGCCAACTACATGAACTCCCAGTTGATTCGTATGGAAGCCGATGCCAACGGCTACGCCGAAGGAATCGCGCTGGATGTGAATGGACTGGTCTCGGAGGGTTCCGGAGAGAATATTTTCCTTGTACGCAGCGGCGTGCTCTACACGCCTCCGCTGGCGAATTCAGCGCTTTCCGGCCTCACGCGTGACTCTGTGCTGACGATCGCGCGGCATCTGGGGCTGCCGGTTGTGGAACAGTCAATCCCGCGCGAGATGCTCTACATCGCCGATGAAGTCTTCTTTACCGGCACGGCGGCCGAGGTTTCTCCCATCCGATCAATCGATCGCATCGTGATCGGGGACGGAACGCCAGGTCCGATCAGCATGCAGATCGCCGACGAGTTCTTCGGGATTGCAAACGGCCTGAAGCCAGATCGCTTTGGCTGGCTGACGCCGGTCAAGGTTGCTGCATCAGAAGAGGCCGTGACTGCCTGACGTAGCCGCCTGAATCGGATCGCATCTTTATATGCAGAACAGTGGGGCAGCCCGCAACAGGCTGCCCCGGTTGTTTGAGTTGCGAACCGGCCTGTCAATCCATTGTGACTAACGCGAAGAACTGCTGCCAGTCGATGCGTGGTCTGCGGAGATGCGCAGAATCGCGCTTCCGTGTGCAGCCAGCGAGAGATCAATCGCTTGCGGCGACCTCCAGGTCGTGCCCCGGGTCACGTCCCGAACCAGAGCAACCGGCCCAGCCGACCTTTTTCCCTTCAGCGATTTCCAGTCCAAAGGAACTTGCACGTCCTGATCGCCAAGGTTGAAGACGGCCAGGTAATGGCCTGCCTGAGGGCCTTGGTCTATCGTCGATTCCCAGATACGCAGTCGGTCGTTTCCCTGCTGGAGATCGGTGCGCGGATGGCCGTCGCCGTTCTGGTTCAGCGCGATCAGCAGTTGATTCTGCATGAGCGACCGCGTGAGTGGATCGAGACGCGTGAGATTCGCGCCCATGATCAGCGGAGAACGCGCAATCGACCAGAGCGTGAACTCGGTTCGCTCTTCGGTTGGCGTCAGCCGCGAGACGCGTGGTGAACCCCAGCCCGGATGTGGCTTCAGTACGCCGAACGGGAGCATGTCCTCGTCAGGCCAGTGCCCAGGAGCGGCCCAGCGATTCCACTCTGCCAGACGATCAAATGCCTGGCGCGTACCCAGCGGAAACTCGGACTGTCCCTGAGCGCGTGGATGCGACCAGATATCCCAGTGATCGTCTGCGATGCGCCACATCTGCGCGTATCGCGCCACTTCCGGAGCATGAATCAGCGCCGTCGGTCCCGGGGAAAGACTGAGCACGATGGGGCGTCCGGTCTTGCGAATAGCTGCGGCAATCTGGCGGATCTCCGTCGCTTTGTAGGGATGGTCGGAGATGCAGTCCACTTTCAGAAAATCCACGCCCCATGAGGCATAGAGCGCAACCATAGAGTCATACCAGGCTTGACCTGCCGCATTGTCGCGCACGCCGTAGTTCCCGTCA
>JAJZDO010001036.1 GCA_021805955.1 Acidobacteriota bacterium | reverse complement strand
GACTTGCACGCGCAGAGGCATGCCGGATGGAAGGACGGCTGCATGCACGACTTGAAGCTCGGTATGCAATGGAACATTTGGTGCCGGCATGGCGGCGGCTGGATGGTTGGCCCGGGAGTCTGAAAGGATTACCCGGTTTTGTCCATGAATGGAGACGGCGACGAACAGGAAAGCAAGGATGCTGCCAATCGATTTTGAACTTCGCATTTCTGCCTGCTGGATAGGAAAATCGCCTGTGGGTGCGTCTCTTTCAGCGTAACACTTGTAAACGAGTGCAGGTATGGGTGCCGCGTCAGTCTGTGTTGTAGCGCAAAGATCACTGTCAGTTGGTGAAGTTCGTCACATGCTATTCGACGGTATCGAAGTTTTCTTCGGCCAGATTCTTCGTCAGCTCGTCCAGCGCTGGAACACGATCGGTCGCGGCCTCTTCAGCTCCCGTGTCTTCCTCGTCGCTCAAGGATTGGATGCCGGCCAGGTCTTCTTCAATCAGCAGAAAACGCCGGATATAGCGCAGAGGATCGTCGGCGACGGCCATCTCTTTCAGGTGGTAGCGCCAGGCGTCCGGCTTGACGGTGCGGCGGGTATGGCCGCGCCGCTCGATCACTTTGCTGGAGCCGTCTTTGGAAACGCGGGTAAAACTTGAGATGGGTACAACGAAGACCATTTTGCTGCCGGGCTTCCAGAAAAATTGAACGAATTCATGCGCAAACAAGAGGGAATAATAGCGTCTCTGCTCGGCCAGGGTCTTGACTGCCGCATCGAAGCCTTCCCAGGGAAGCGTCATTCGCGTCCCATACCATTTGCGGAATTCGAACCCGTTCGCCTTTGCCTGACGGATGAGGGCGCGCAACAATTCAACTCTTGTCATGTGGTCCCTGGGGGAAGAGATTGATGCCAGTTTACACGTCTTAGAGCATTTCTCCTGATACTGTGGTGTGGCGAAATCATCGATGTGTGGCCATTCTTTGAGGAACGGCCACGCGGAGTTCACATTTCCACTACACACCTTCAGGAGAAACGCTCGAGACGGCGCACCGTCCAAATCGCGGACTGGAACGACGCGAAAAAATGCAGCACTTGCGCGATGCAGCGCAAGAGTCGAAACTGATGGAGTCGTCTAAACACTATGCATCGATGCGCACGCCTGTCCTTTCGCGATACATTTCGAAGCAGTTCGGTGTGCATCCAATCGCGTCGCGCGCTTCTGATGGCGTTCCAGGCCCTGTTGGTAGCAACCTTGTGCGCCGCGCCGGCAAGTGCGGCCCCATCGACCGGCAACGTAGCGACCGCTCCCAACGGGACCCATACAGACCCGCTCAACCTGACGCCGGAGGTGCAGGCTGCCTATCAACATTTCTACAACCTGGACTACGCGGAAGCGGAAACCCAGTTCGAAAAGATCGCCGCGGAACATCCCACCAACCCGATGGCCGCGGACTATGTACTGAACAACAGCGTATTCCGTGAACTATATCGATTGGATTTGCTCGATACCACGCTCTATGTGCAGGACGGCTTTTTGTCGGGGAAGCATCCTGTAGTGGAAGACATGCAGGTCCGCGCCAGGATCGACGCGCTGTACAGTCATGCGCTCGACCTAAGCAACCGGCGGCTGCGCGCCAATCCAGACGATGTGGACGCATTGTTCGCACGCGGATTCGCCGTCAGCCTGGAGACGGTCTACACCGGGATGGTGGAAAAGCACTACGTCCCGGCGCTTCATCTTGCGCTGGCGGCCAGAAAGGACGACGACGCGGTTTTAAGGCGCGACCCAAAGTATGTCGACTGTTATCTCATCGTAGGTGTGCATGAGTATGTTCTGGGTAGCCTGGAAATGCCATTCAAGCTGCTGGCCGGGCTGGTGGGAATCCACGGGTCGAGGGCAAAGGGGATTGCCGACCTGCAGCGGGTCGGGCAGTATGGCATCATCAATTCCGTTGCGGCGCGCACCGCGCTCTCAATTTTTCTGCGGCGGGAGGCGAAATACGACGAAGCCATCCAGGTGGTGAATGGACTGCATCGGCAGTACCCGCACAATTTTTTGTTTTCGCTGGAGCAAGCCAATTTAATGAAAGATTCTGGACAGGGGATGGCTGCAATTGCAGCGTATCAGGAACTGCTAGCGGCGGCCACCAAGCCGGGTGATTATTATCCCAATGTCCACCTGGAGATGGTTTACTACGGGCTGGCAGAGGCGGCCCGCGGCCAGAAACAGACCGCCGTAGCAGCCGACGCTTATCGAAATGCGGCGGAGCAGCCTACCGCCTCGCCGCTGATGAAGCGGCGGGCCCATTTGGCGGCCGGGGAAATGTACGACGTTCTGAAACAGCCCGCTCCGGCCAAGAAACAGTATGAGGCCGTTCTGGCGCTAGGAGTGGATTCCGGCCAGGCCGCGCGCGCAAAAAAATACGAGCAAACGCCCTACAACGGGCAGTAAACTGGCAGTTGCCAGCCGAACGCGGTACAACGCAATGGGAGCAAGCCACGGAACTGGCGGGCTGTACATTGCGTACTGATGTGCCAGGGGCGTCGTAAGCTCATTCGGAAGCCCTGAGTGTTGGGCGAGCCGCTCCATTATCGCCTGGAGGTCATCTCAATGTTTTGTCAACAATGTGGAAAGCCGCTTACGGCGGGAACCAATTTTTGCGCCAATTGCGGGGC
>JAJZDO010000711.1 GCA_021805955.1 Acidobacteriota bacterium | reverse complement strand
TTCCATGTATGTGAATGGATTGTTTCAGGTGAGATACACGGGATTCAAGCCCCATGTCAGTGTGGAAAGCTTGGGAGAAAGCGATGTGGGAACCAATACTTTCGATGTATTTCTAGGTCGGTTGGCTCTATCCGGCTCTGTATTCAATCCAGATCTTAAGTATTTCTTGCAGCTTCAGGGAAGTACGGCGGGCAACAGCAATACCATCACGATGCTAGATTGGTTTACCTCCGATACTTTCTCCAAGCAGATAACAGTACAAGTAGGCCGTTCCTGGACTCCTTACAGTTATGAATACTATGACAATCCTGGGAATTACTTGTTCGCCGACTTGTCCACTGCGGAGTATGCCTTTACACTTCCACGCGCCATCGGTGCGCAGATATACGGCGCGGCAGGCAAAGCCTCCTATGCCTTGATGATTGCAAACAGCATTCCTGCGCTGGACGCCTCCGGCCAGGAAAACTTCAGCACCAAGCTGGCTTACATTGGCCACCTGCAATACGACATCCTTGCCCCGTATGGATATGTCGAAACCGACCCATCGGGAGCAGCCAAACCGGAGCTGACCTTCTGGGGATCAGCGGCTTACAACCCGGTCAATGCCAGCTCCGGCTTTGAAAACCTTACGGCTGGAGATACGACGGTCAATGCCACCAGCACCATCGGTTTCCGGTATAAGTTCTTCACGTTGCAGCCCACCGGATATTACCGGCAGACGACGCCTGTCAGCGGCGCGCCGGCAAAAAATTCATGGGGGTATGGGGAACAAGCCGGAATCTATCTGGTGCCGAAGAAATTTGAATTTGACGAGCGCATCTCCGGCGTGAACTGGGGCGCGGCGGACTACGGCGCTGGATCGACCCCCGCGACGGGAAGTTCATTGCCGGTTGAAAACACCTGGTATGTCGGCCCTGGATTTCCGTATCACCGCGTAGCTGAGGACTCGGCTGGATTCAACTATTATCTGCACGGACACAATGCCAAGATCCAGATGTCCTATTCCTACCTGCACGGCAATACTTTTGCAGACAAATCGTTCGCAGCCAACCGTGTATGGGTGCAAACCCAGATCATGTTCTAGCCGCGCACAACTGAGAAGCGCCCGTTCCCTGCGGGACCAACGTCAATGTTGCTGAATATAAAGGAGACCAAACAATGCAGAATCCGCTGAAAACATCTATCAAGCTTGCCTTCTCATGCTTCTGCGGCCTGATCCTTTGCAACTTGTCACTGGCCCAGAATCAGACCGTCAAAGTGGGAGTCTTGCACTCGTTGTCAGGAACCATGGCAATCAGCGAGGTCACAGTGAAGAATGCCACCTTGCTGGCCATCGATCAAATCAATGCCTCTGGCGGAGTACTTGGAAAGCAGATTCAGCCCGTCATCGAGGATGGTGCTTCAGACCCGGCTATCTTCTCGCAAAAGGCACAAAAGCTGATCCAGCAGGACAAAGTTGTCACGGTGTTTGGCGGATGGACCTCGGCCAGCAGAAAAGCCATGCTGCCGGTCTTTGAACGCTTCCGTTCCCTGCTGTGGTACCCGGTGCAGTTCGAGGGCAATGAATGCTCATCTGACATCATGTACTCCGGCGCACAGCCCAATCAGCAGATACTTCCGGCGCTGGATTGGGCCTTTGAGAAGGGAAAGAAGAGAGTGTTTCTGCTGGGATCGGACTATGTGTTTCCCCGGACGGCGAATCTAATCCTGAAGAAGCACATCCTGCATGATGGCGGTGTGGTGACTGCCGAAGAGTATGTTCCGTTGGGCGGAACGGACTTCAGCTCCATCATTACCAAAATCAAAATTGCCCATCCGGATATCATTTTCAGCACTCTGAACGGCGATAGCAACGTTTCTTTCTTCAAGCAGCTCGCAGCTGCAGGAATTACACAGTCTCAGTTACCTGTGATGTCCTTCAGCATCGCGGAGCAGGAAGCCAAGGCGATGGGGCCATCTCTGGTGAACGGAAGCTATGCGGCCTGGAATTATTTTCAGAGCCTGAACAATCCCGCGAACAAAAAATTCATCGCTGCCTATAAGGCGAAGTTCGGCAGTAACTCGGTGATCGACGATCCGATGGTGCATGGATATATCGATGTCTATATCTGGGCAGCCGCGGTCAAGAAGGCGGGCAGTTTCGACCCGCAGGCCGTGCGAAAGGCCGCCACGCAGCTGGGCTGGACAGATTCTCCCATGGGGCCGGTCAAATTCGCTGACAACCAAAGTCTGTATCAGACAGCCTATGTTGGGCAGCTGCAGCCGGATGGCCAGTTCAACATTCTATGGAAATCCAAACAGCCACTGCGCCCGGAACCCTACGATGCTCTCGCGTTCCCGGGCAGAAGCTGCGTTATAAAGTAATGACACTCCAACGGAAAAAACGATGAGTGGGTGAGATAAATCATGGAGCACGCGGCAATCATTGCAGGTCAGATATTCAACGGCATCAGCGTCGCTTCTATACTGCTGCTGACGGCGCTTGGCCTTGCTTTGAGCTTTGGATTGATGAACGTGATCAACATGGCTCATGGAGAGATGCTGATGGTAGGCGGCTATCTTACCTATCTGACCTGCAAACTGGTACATAGCCCATTTTCTTTCTTATTTGCCTTAGTTGTGTCGTTTGTCGGAGCGGGTTTGCTGGGCGCGCTGCTTGAAGTGACTGTCATTCGCTGGTTGTATGGGCGGCCGCTGGATACATTGCTTGCAACCTGGGGTGTAAGTCTGATTCTCCAGCAGGGCGCTCGGACCTTATTCGGGGCCATCGGAGATGAGGTGGTCGCGCCTTCCTGGCTGAATGGCTCGTTCTCCTTGAATCACGGTTTTCTGGCCGGTTTGAGTCTGCCTTATGTGCGGATTTTCATCATCCTTCTGACGGTCGTTGTGCTTGGGCTGCTGGTTTTGTTTATCGCGCGCACCCGCTGGGGACTTTATCTACGAGCTGTTCACCAGGACAGAGAGATGGCGCAGGCTCTGGGAGTCAACACCAAATGGGTTGATCTGCTGGTGTTCTCTGTCGGCACAGGTGTGGCTGGACTTGCGGGCGCTGTGCTCGCGCTGATCGCTCCGGTCACCCCCACCGTGGGACAAAGCTATGTGGTTTATGCATTTCTTGTGGTGATCGTAGGCGGACTTGGCAGCCTGTTGGGCACCGCTCTAGCGGCATTAATGGTTGGGTTGATTTCCGCAGGAGCGCAGATGTTCACCAGCATAAGTTTGGCAGACGTACTCCTTCTGGTTGTGGTGATCGTCTTCATCCAGTTCCGGCCTCGAGGGATGATTTCTAAGCGTAGCCGAGTTATGAAAGAGGCCTGACATTGAATAAGTGGCTGAAGATATCGTTTGACGTTGCCCTGTTAGTTGCGTTACTGCTGGCTCCCATATATCTGTCGTCGTATCATCTTTCGCTGCTCGGCAGGTTTTTGGCCATGGCCATCCTTTCACTCGGCCTGTGTCTCGTATGGGGCTGGGGTGGAATTCTTAGCCTGGGACAAGGTGTTTTCTGGGGGCTGGGCGCCTATGTGCTGGCGATGCACCTCAAGCTGGCGGGCCTTGCTCCTGGAGATATGCCGGACTTCATGATGTGGAGCGGGCTGGACCATTTTCCGGTCTGGTGGACCATCTTCCGCCATCCCGCTGTTGCTTTCGCCGGTGTCATCCTCGTTCCTACTATCGCAGCCGCTGGGTTGGCGTGGCTGGTATTCAATCGACGCGTCAGCGGAGTCTACTTTGCTCTCATCACGCAGGCCCTAGCACTGGCCTTTGCCACGCTCTTGATCAGCCAACAGGCATATACCGGGGGCTTCAACGGGTTGACGGACTTCAGCACGCTGCTTGGCCACGACATCGCTGATCCCGGTTTTCAGCGTGGACTCTACTGGGTCACGCTGGTTGTCCTTGTGCTCGCTTTTCTTTTCTGTCTATGGCTTTCACACACCAGCTTTGGGAAGGTTCTGCTGGCCATCCGAGACGGGGAAAGCCGCACAAGGTTTTTAGGCTACAACCCAGCAGCATACAAGACCATTGCATTCGCCATCGGTGGAGCTTTTGCGGGTGTCTCGGGAGCGTTATATGTTCTGCATGTGGGAGTGATATCTCCGGCTATGGTTGGCGTCGTACCTTCCATCGAAATGGTGGTGGCAGTAGCTGTCGGCGGACGCTCCAGCTTTACCGGAGTAATCCTTGGTACGCTGCTCGTTAATTTTGGCAAGGATTGGATCAGCAGCGCCATGCCGGAGATGTGGCAATTCGGAATGGGCCTCATGTTCATCCTGGTTGTGACAGTTCTGCCGCAAGGGCTGGTGGGAATCTCGGATAGCCTGGCACCATTTCTGCGACGAAAGAAAATGCCCGCAGGTCCGCATTCGGTCGATCGACGAGGCTTGGCGCTCTCTGAAAAAAACTGACATTCGAGGTGACACATGGAATCTCCGCTACTCTCAGTTGAAAACGTAACCGTAAGCTTTGACGGATTCAATGCGCTCGACGGTATGAGCCTGCACCTTATGCCAGCTTCAATTCGAGTGCTGATTGGCCCCAATGGAGCCGGCAAATCTACATTGCTGGATGCGATCATCGGTCATGTGCGTCCATCTTCGGGTAAGGTGATGTTCAAGGGACGAGATATCACGCGCGTGAACGAATATAAGATCGTGCGCCAAGGCATTTGCCGAAAGTTTCAGGCACCGGGAATCCTCGACTACCTGACGGTGGAGGAAAATTTGAACTTAGCTGCGCGGCAGCAGCGGGAATGCTGGCGATCTTTCGCCGTGGGGCTTTCCAAGGATGTGCGCTCGCGTGTGGAACGGGTGCTAGATAGGATCGGATTGACAGAGAAGAGAAGAGCTCCCGCCGTGCAGTTATCCCATGGGCAGAAGCAGTGGCTTGAGATTGGAATGGTCGTCGCTTCCGATGCGGATCTGCTGTTGCTCGATGAGCCGGCCGCCGGGATGTCGCAGGATGAGTCAGCTCAGACGGCCGCGTTGATCAGAGATTTGTCGAAGGAGCACAGCATCCTGGTAATCGATCACGATATGACATTCGTCGCTCAACTGAATGCGCCGGTGAGTGTGATGCACATGGGGAGGCTAATGGCGGAGGGTACCTTGGAAGAGATCAGGAGTGATCCGCAGATTGCTTCGATTTATCTGGGGCGCACTAAGGAGGTTGCCGTTGCTTGAATTGAAAGAAGTCTCCGCTGCCTACGATAAGAGCCGGGTCCTGGAAGGAATCAACATGTCGGTTGCCCAGGGAGAATCTGTCACGCTGCTGGGACGCAATGGAGTGGGAAAAACCACGCTGTTACGGACAATTGTCGGGCTTCATGCGGCATCAGAAGGCACGATCACATTTCTAGGGGAGGATGTGACCAGCGGCCCGGCTTACCTGCGTGCGCGCAAAGGGATTGGCTACGTTCCCCAAGGGCGCGGAATATTTCCACATCTTACCGTGGACGAAAATCTTCGTCTCGGCGTGGCAGCTTCGCGAAAAGCACAACGAGATGACGCCATCCCGGATCATATTTTCGAGCTCTTTCCGGTGCTGCGCCGAGTGGGGCAGCGTAAGGGAGGAGTGCTCAGCGGGGGCGAGCAGCAACAACTCGCGATCGCGCGAGCGATGGTGTCGCAGCCAAAATTGCTCATCCTCGATGAGCCAACAGAAGGCATTCAGCCATCCATTGTCCAACAAATTGAAGAGACCCTCCGCGAAATTCGGACCCGCTTGCAGGTAGCGATCTTGCTTGTCGAGCAGTATCTCGATTTTGCATGGTCGATTGCGGACAGGTTTTATGTGATGCGTCGAGGTCATATTGTGCAGGAAGGCAAACCTCCTGAATCCGATCCAACTAGCATTCACCATCTGTTGAGCGTCTGAACATGCTGCCTTTCTTCGCGGCCCATCACAGCAGCGGTAACAGAGAATCACAATACCTTGGCCAGCGAATTCAGTTCCGGAGAGCGGTTCGCTATAGCGTCCGCCCTTGACACACGGATCCTTCCACTGCGGTCTGGATGACAACACTCTATCTGACACCCGTGCTTGGTTTAACGGCGTAGACCTTGACGCTGGCTGCGGCGGCGTTGATGTCGTATTGCGACAGGAGCGAGGCAAGTTCGTCGTGCAGCGAAGCGGGCGTGCTGGGCGCGGGCGTGCAGCACGGGGCCTCGATCACTTGCAGGGGATCGGCGGACGAGGATGCAGGAGGCGCTTCTGGAATCGGGGTGGCAGCCTCCATGACGGGCGAGCAGCAGGCGGCCTGATTTTCAACTTTCGCGTAGGCATTCAGGTCCTTGCCGCTGTCGACAATTTCAACGTGCTCGAAGCCGGCGGCGAGAAGACCGTTGCGGTAGTCCTCGATGCGGATGGCGCCGGCGATGCAACCGACGTAGGCGGCAAGGCTATTGGCGAGGGCCTGCGGCAGCTCGTGCTTGAGAGCGATATCGCTGATGGCGAGACGTCCGCCGGGTTTGAGGACGCGCGCGATTTCGCGAAAGACGTCAGGCTTGTCGGGGGCGAGATTCAAGACGCAGTTGCTAATGACGCAATCGACGGAGGCATCCGGCAAGGGAATTTTGTCGATGGTGGAGAGGTGGAACTCGACATTGGTGTAGCCGCCGGCGGCAGCGTTGGCGCGGGCGCGATCGATCATCGCAGGCGTCATATCAATGCCGATGGCGCGACCTGTGGGGCCAACCATCTTGGACGCGAGGAAGACGTCGAGACCGCCGCCGGAGCCGAGGTCGACGACGACTTCACCGGGTTTGAGATGCGCGGTGGCGGTGGGATTGCCGCAGGACAGGCCCATGTTGGCGGCCGCGGGAATGGAAGTCAACTCCTCCGCGGTGTAGCCGAATGCCTCGGCGACGGCCTTGACGCCCGCGTGGTCGCTGGACAACGTGCTTTCCGCGACAGCGGCGTATTTCGATTTGACTGAATCCAGCAGTTGCTCCGGCATGCGACTCTCCTGTAGAACATATCTTTCAAAGCGAATATATTCGTTGCCAACGTATTCGTCAAGGCGTATAAGTAAAGGCGATGGCAAAACTCGAATTTAACGCGGAGCGTTTCTTTCAGGCGCTGGGCGACAAAACGCGTCTGCGCCTGCTGAATCTGATGGGGGAACAGGAAATTTGCGTCTGCTACCTGGTGGAAATACTGGGGCAGTCGCAGCCGAAGGTGTCGCGGCATCTGGCGTATCTGCGGCGGGCGGGAATAGTGACGGCCCGGCGCGAAGGCAAATGGATGCATTATCGGATCGTGATGCCGCCGAACAATATTGGAACCGCTCAGACAGGCGCGGCGCAGGTGCTGCGGCAGACGCTTGCCTGGCTGCGAGAAGACCGGAAGATGCAGGCGGACCGCGCACGACTGTCAAAAGCGTGTTGCAGCCCAAAGAAATCCGCGGCGCTTGAAGGCGCGCCCGTTCCCATCCCGGTCGATTCGGCTTGCGGCTGCGAGGCCAGGCCGTGATGGCCAACGCACTCGCCACGGTGGGACAAGTATGCGCGCCGCACCAGCGGAAGCATCTGTCGTTTCTCGATCGCTGGCTGACGCTGTGGATTTTTCTGGCCATGGCGATTGGCGTGGCCGCCGGGCATTTCATTCCCGGCTCCGCTGCATTTGTAAATCGCTTTCAGGTTGGGACCACGAACATTCCCATCGCGATCGGATTGATTGCAATGATGTATCCGCCGCTGGCCAAGGTGCGCTACGAAAAATTGCGCTATGTCTTCCGCAACAAGCGCGTGTTTGGTCTTTCTCTGGTGCAGAACTGGATCATTGGGCCGGTGCTGATGTTTCTGCTGGCGATCGTATTTCTTCGCGGCGAACCGGCGTATATGCGGGGGCTGATTCTTATCGGCATTGCGCGCTGCATTGCGATGGTGCTGGTGTGGAACGAACTGGCGGAGGGTGACACCGACTACGCGGCCGGACTGGTCGCGCTGAATAGTGTGTTTCAGGTGCTGTTTTACAGTGTGTATGCGTGGGTCTTCATCACGGTGCTGCCAAAGTTGTTTGGGCTGGAGGGAAGCATCGTACATGTCGGCATCGTGCAGATTGCAAAGAGTGTGGGGATCTATCTTGGGGTCCCGTTTGCTGCCGGGTTGCTGACGCGCGCGGTTTTGCTGCGAGCAAAGGGCGAGGAATGGTATCGCACGCGTTTCGTTCCGCGCATCAGCCCACTGACACTGATCGCGCTGCTGTTCACGATCGTCGTTATGTTCTCTCTGAAGGGCGACCTGATTGTGCGACTGCCGCTGGATGTGCTTCGCATCGCGGTTCCGCTGGTGATCTATTTCCTGGTGATGTTTTTGGTCAGCTTCTGGATGGGCAAGCGGCTGGGCGCGGACTATGCGCAGTCCGCGACGCTGGCATTCACGGCGGCGGGAAACAATTTTGAATTGGCGATTGCGGTGGCGGTGGCGGTGTTTGGGCTGAACTCCGGTGAGGCGTTTGTGGGGGTGGTGGGACCGTTGATTGAGGTGCCGGCGCTGATCAGCCTGGTGAACGTTGCGTTCTGGCTGCGAAAACACTACTTTCTACCAGCTATTGATCCGGCCCTATAAGAGTGAACCAATTTTCTCCCAGCTAGCCGGTCGCTGCGGCGGCACGCGGCGGGGATGGGCACCCTCATTCCGATAACTCGGCGAGTACGAGCTTGCGGTGGGCGGATTCGATCATGGTGCTGACCAGCGCAATGGGCAGGCCGACGACGTTGAAGTAACAGCCGACGATGCGCGGAATCCAACGGCTGGCGTGGCCCTGGATGGCATAGGCGCCGGCCTTGTCCATGGGCTCCCGGGTGGCGACGTAGGCGAGGATTTCTTCGTCCGACAAGGTGAGCATGGTGACGCGAGTGGTTTCGGCGGTGACGTCCACTGCAAGCGGCGAAATGAGGCAGACACCGGTGATGACCAGATGGGTGCGTCCGGCAAGCAAGCGCAACATGCGCGCCGCATCCGCATTGTCGATGGGCTTGTTGAGGATTTCGTGATCGCAGACGACGACCGTGTCCGCGCCGAGGACGAGCAGCGGGTCGTCAGGCGTATTGCGTTTCTGCAGGGTGTTGAAAACAGCTTCCGCCTTTTCGCGCGCCAGACGCTTCACCAGATGGATGGGGTCTTCGCCGGGGCAGGGGTCTTCGGCAACCGGGATGGATTCCACCTGAAAGGAGAAGGCCGCCTGGGTAAGAAGTTCGCGGCGTCGTGGCGATGCGGAGGCAAGAATGAGCATGGGTTCTTCAGCTAAAACAAATTTACTTTGTGTCCGGAGAAAAGCAGGTCTCTCGACTGCGGCGTTGCTCCGCAGCGACTCCGATCGGGATGACAATTTTTCTTTGTTTGCGGCAATGCTGCGTCCGGTCTACTACGATTTCATCGTGAGTGGGGATAGATGTCAAAAGTTAGCGGACGTAGACTTCCATGCCACGGGCGGTGTGGGTGCCCCAGGCCATGCGCGGCGTGTTGTGGGCAACGCCGACGCGGCCGAGAGGACCGAGCAGGATGATGCCGCCGTGACCGCCGAGCCGGTGGAAGAGGTAGGCGATGGCTTCCTCTGCGGCCTGGGCGG
>JAJZDO010000213.1 GCA_021805955.1 Acidobacteriota bacterium | reverse complement strand
CGCGTCGGATGGAACCCGGACACCTTCGGGTACAACTGGCAGTTGCCGCAGATGTACAAGAAGTCCGGCATCGATTATTTCGTCACGCAAAAGATGACGTGGAACGAGACCAATCAGCTTCCCATGAAGTTGTTCTGGTGGCAGTCTCCAGACGGCAGCCGCGTGCTCACCTATTTTCCGCACGACTATGTCAACCAGATTCAACCGGTGAATATGGCGGACGATCTGGCCACGGCTGTCCAGTTAAATCCAGGCCAGAACGAGATGATGCATCTCTACGGCATCGGCGACCACGGCGGCGGTCCAACCCGCGACATGCTCGACAGCGGCATTCGCTGGATGAAGCCCAACAAGGTCTATCCGCACGCGGAATTTGGCACATCGATCACATTTTTCGATGCCATGGCGAAGCGTGTCGATACTGCCGATGCTCCCGTGTGGAACTATGAAACGCTAGCTGCCGGCAAGAAAACCTTGTCGGCGCCTCCGGCGGGGCAAATCAGTCTGCCGGTTTGGAATGACGAACTCTACCTGGAATTTCACCGCGGCACCTACACCACCCAGGCCAAGCAGAAGTGGAACCTCCGGCACGGCTCGGAGTGGCTGCTGAACGCGGAAAAATATTCCTCGCTGGCTTGGCTCGGCGGTCTCGAGTATCCCAACGATCAACTCACCGCGGCATGGAAGCTTCAGGTCTTCAACGGCTTTCATGATCTCGCCGCAGGCTCCGGCATCGGCGTGATCTATAAAGACGCTCAAAAACAGTTCAATGTAATCCATTGGACCGCCATGGGCGCAACGCACAACGCGCTGTCGGACATCGACAGCCACATTGACACCGACGCCCACACCGGGGTTCCGATCCTCATTTGGAACACCCTGAGCTTCAATCGCACAGGGATTGTTGAAGTGAATGTGCAGATGCCGCAGGCGGAGCCGAATGGGATCTCCGTACTCGACGCCCACGGTATGCCTGTACCGATGCAGATTCTTTCTCAGGATTCAAGTACCCACAGCTATCGTCTGTTGCTGGAGCCGAAGGATGTTCCCTCCGTCGGCTACACGGTGCTGCATGCCGTGCCCGGCACGCGCAAGGTTGCGAGCGACTTGAAAGTCGATGGCACCACGCTGGAAAACTCTGCCCTGCGTGTGGTCATCGATCCCAAGAATGGCTGCATCACCAGTCTCTACGATAAGCAGTCCCGTTTTGAAAGCCTCGCCAGCGGAAGCTGCGGCAACCTGTTGCAGGCCTTTGTCGACAAGCCGAAGGAATACGATGCCTGGAACATCGATTCAAATTTCTCCGAGCACGAAACTGACCTGACGATGGCCGACAGCGTTCAGGTGATCGAACGCGGCCCGGTGCGCAGCGAAGTTCGCATCACCCGGCACTGGGATAAATCCCCCTTCGTGCAGAACATCATTCTCTACGCGGGCCTGAAGCGTGTCGATGTCGTCAACGACGTCGACTGGCACGAAACCCACATTTTGCTGAAGGCCGGCTTTACTCTGGCTGCCAGCGGACCCAAGGCAACGTTTGAGATTCCCTATGGAACCATCGAGCGCCCCACAACACGGAACAATTCGGTGGAAGATGCCAAGTTTGAGGTCCCCGCACAGCGCTGGGCCGACCTTGGCGATGGCCAGCACGGCTTCAGCCTCATCAACGATTCGAAATATGGCTACGACGTGAAGGGGAATGTGCTGCGACTCTCTCTGCTGCGTTCGCCAGTCGATCCCGACCCGGATGCCGACCGCGGCCCCCAGCATTTCCGCTATTCCCTCTATCCACATGCCGGTACCTGGCAGCAGGCGAAAACGGTGCTGCACGGCTATGCCTTCAATTACGGTATGCACGCCATGCAGACGGACGCCCACACGGGCGAGCTGTCGGCCACGCATTCCTTCGTGACCATCCAACCGGAAAACCTGTTGCTGAGCGCAATGAAGAAGAGCGAGGACGGCAACAGCCTGATCCTTCGCTTCTATGAGTGGGCGGGAACGAAATCGACTGCGGACATCAGCCTTCCCGATGGCGCGACGTCGGCAACCCTTGCCAACCTGCTGGAACAACCACAGGGCGATCCATTGCCCGTCTCCGGCAACCACATCTCCGTACCGGTGGGGCCATACTCCATCAACACCGTGCGTGTCGACTTCGGCAATCGCGGCGCAGGTTTCTGGCAGGCACAGAAGTAACCTGAAAATAGGTTCCTGAACCAAGACAACGGCCTTTCCTTCGGGAAAGGCCGTTGTCTTAATGGGCGCGCCGCACCAGCGTCAATAGCGCCCCGCACCGCCCAATCCACAGCCACAGGCCATCGGATAGGCAGTTTTAGTGTATTTCCGCAACGCAGTGTAAAATTTCCCCCGGAGGAGTAACCACGTGAAGCGTGTTCCCAAACTAGTTCCCCTTTTTTCCTTGGTATTCTGTATCGCTGTCTTTTCAGTCTTCGCCCATGGACAGAGACGAGGTCCAGTGGCTCCGGCTGGGGCGTATACCTTTCCCCCGCAGGCGCAAAAAGTTGTCGACCTTTTAGGTACATTCGGTTCCATCCCCGATCAGGGCTGGCAATATCACGTCGGCGACGTTCCCCACGCGGAGCGGCCCGATACCGACACTAGTGGTTGGCAGACCGTCCAGTTTCCTTTTACTGCGCCT
>JAJZDO010000590.1 GCA_021805955.1 Acidobacteriota bacterium | reverse complement strand
GTGCAGAAATCGAAGGTGAAATTTGAGGCAAAGATGAAACCGAACTGGAACACCCGCCGAGTGCCAACGTCATCGCAATAAAGGGCACAGCCCAACAAGAACGTACACGGTACATTTCACCCCTCGCTTTTTCTGCACGGAATTACAGAAGGCATTCTATCCGGATAAGCGCGCAGTCTGCTACTCGAAAGATGGAGGCAAGTCCAGAAGACACGAATGACCGGCAGGCAGGATTCCTCAATGGCCGACCTCAAACCAAATGGTAAGAAGCGATAAGCAAAGAGTGCAGTCAAGAAATCAACAGCGTCGGTAACTACGGAGCAAGCGGAGATGCCTCACTGCTGTACCCTAAGCAACTTTTTTGATGCGCGTGTGTTTGATTCCTCAGTGCGCTGCAATTGGCGCGAAGAACGAGGCCCACACCCCATGCGAAGACTGCTTTCCAGCTTGATTGCCCTGCCGCTGCTGGCCGTTGCTCTTACCGGATGCTCGCATCCACAACCGGCATACTATCCGCCGCCGCCAGAGTTATCGCAGGTGGCGCGCCATGGCTTCCAAGACGGAATGCGCGCGGCGCGGCATGATCTGGATCGCGGAATGCCCCCCGATGTCGCGCGGCATCCGCTCTTCCGCAATCCGCCGGTGCCCTACGGCCCAGCCTCAGAGGATTACCGCGCTGGATTTCGCCGTGGCTATCGCAGAATGTACCGTCAGGCGGCAGCGCAAAACTGAGACTGCCATTTTTGCTGCCCAACAAAAAACGCTCCGCGCGGTGCATTGCGCGGAGCGTTTTGATTTGCAGCAGGATCGGTTTAGTACATGCCGTCCATGCCGTGGCCGCCGCCTGCCGGAGCCGATTCCTTCTTCTCAGGAATCTCGGAGACCATGGCTTCCGTGGTCAGCATGAGTCCCGCGATGGAGGCTGCGTTCTGGAGCGCGGTGCGCGTGACCTTGGTTGGGTCGATGACGCCAGCCTTCACCAGGTCCTCAAAAACGCCCGTTCCGGCGTTGTAGCCGTAGTGGACTTCCTTGCTCTCCAAAACCTTGCCCACAACCACAGCGCCCTCTTCGCCAGCATTGCCGACGATCTGACGCAGTGGCTCCTCAATGGCGCGGCGGACGATCTGTGCACCGATCTTCTCGTCGCCTTCGAGGGTCTTGATGAGTTCCTCAACGTCCTTGGCGCTGCGCACTAGGGCCACGCCGCCGCCTGGGACAATGCCTTCCTCGACCGCTGCGCGGGTAGCGTGCATGGCATCTTCCACGCGCGCCTTCTTTTCCTTCATCTCGGTTTCGGTTGCAGCTCCCACCTTGATGACAGCCACGCCGCCGACGAGCTTGGCCAAACGCTCTTGCAGCTTCTCGCGGTCGTAATCGCTGGTGGTCTTTTCAATCTGATTGCGGATTTCCTTGACGCGGCCTTGGATGTCCTCGGCCTTGCCCAGACCATCGATGATGGTGGTGTTGTCCTTGTCGATGGTGATGCGCTTGGCGCGGCCCAAATCTTCGACCTTGACGTTTTCCAGCTTGATGCCCAGGTCTTCCGTAATGGCGCGTCCACCGGTCAGCTTGGCGATGTCTTCCAACATGGCCTTGCGACGATCGCCAAAGCCGGGAGCCTTGACGGCGGCCACGTTCAGCGTGCCGCGCAGCTTGTTGACGACCAAGGTCGCCAGTGCCTCACCATCCACGTCCTCTGCAATGATGACGAGCGGCTTGGCGTTGCGGGCTACCTGCTCCAGCAAAGGCAACAGGTCTTTCATGGAGCTGATCTTCTTTTCGTGGATCAGAATGTAGGCATCTTCCAACGAAACTTCCATGCGGTCGGGATCGGTGACGAAGTACGGGCTGAGATAGCCGCGGTCAAACTGCATTCCGTCCACGGTTTCCAGGTGCGTCTGCATCGTCTTGGATTCCTCGACGGTGATGACGCCATCCTTGCCAACCTTCTCCATGGCCTGCGCGATGATCTGGCCGATTTCCCGGTCGCCATTGGCGGAGATGGTGCCCACCTGAGCGATCATGTCGCCGGAGACGGGCTTGGAGAACTTGCCGAGCGCGCCGGTGTGCTCGAAGTTGCCTTCCTTGTCGCGCTTGCCGACGATCTTCTCGACGGCCTTGTCGATGCCGCGCTTCAGCGCCATGGGGTTCGCGCCAGCGGCAACGGTCTTGACGCCCTCGCGGTAGATGGCCTGAGCCAAAACGGTCGCGGTGGTCGTGCCGTCACCGGCTACGTCGGAGGTCTTCGAGGCCACTTCGCGCACCATCTGTGCGCCCATGTTTTCGAGCGAATCCTTCAGCTCAATTTCCTTGGCCACGGTCACGCCATCCTTGGTGATGGTTGGTGAGCCGAACTTCTTTTCGATGACCACATTGCGGCCCTTGGGGCCGAGCGTCACCTTGACGGCGTCTGCCAGCGTGTTGACGCCGCGCAGAATCGCCTGACGGGAATCTTCTCCGTGCAGAATTTGCTTTGCCATATTCGTAATCTCCTAAAAGTGCAATCCATTGGTTGGCGCCGCATGTACGCGACATAAAACTACGGGCAGTCTTGCAGCGCTTTGCAGTGCAATTCTGCCGAATTTTCTTTACTTCTTGGCCAAAATTCCCAGAACTTCCTCTTCACGCATGATGAGGAACTCTTCGCCGTCAAGCTGGATCTC
>JAJZDO010000599.1 GCA_021805955.1 Acidobacteriota bacterium | reverse complement strand
CCAGCAGCTTGTCCGCCAGCGGATCCAGCAGCATCCCCATGGTTGTGATCTGGCCACGTTTTCTCGCCAGATAGCCATCGACCCCATCGGTAATGGAAGCCAGGATGAACAGGGCAGAGGCGAGAATCTCCGCCTCGCCGTGAAACGAGTGGAAGGGGAAGGTCCGCGACAACAGCCAAATGAGCAGTGGAACACAGAAGATGCGGCTCATCGTGATGGAGTTGGGGAGATTCAAAGCGTTTTCCTAAGTTGAGAACCCTGCCTCTGGGGCCTTGCAAGCATTATGCACCACGTTTCCGTTCCTTCGCGCCAACTGCCCGGATTTTGCCGGCGAAAGGTACCGTCTTCAGCCTTGATATGCAGATGCTGTGGGACTTAGCCGGTTCCACATTTGTTTTTCGACCAGAATGAATTTGATCCTCGTCTTCCGCTCCGGACTAATCGGTCAGACCATTGAACGGAAAAAATAGCATGAAGACAGTGCCGCTGCCGGCATTCTCCCCATTGAATTTCGGGCGCTGGAACTCAGCCAGGAATTCTTTATGGTCGATGCCGTCATATTTCTCTGCGACCTCTGGCGACGGTCGACTGCGAACGTGTACCGTACCCTGATGCTTTGCGATGATCTCGGAGCTGATCCATAGCCCCAGTCCTGTCCCGGTAATTTCCTTGGTCGTAAAGAACGCGTCGAATATGCGTTGACGAACGTATTCCGTCATTCCGGAGCCCGTATCGGCAATCGTGATTCGTACGCCTGCAATTTCAGGTTGGTACCAGTTCCGAGATGCGCGGACCGACAGGATCAGCCGCCCCCCGTTCGGCATTGCGTCCAGGGCATTGCCGACAAGGTTGGCGAAGAGTTGCCGCATCTCCCCGCTCAATGCGAACAGTTCTACCTCTTCCCGTTTCCGCCAAATCGTCTGCACCTTGGAGGCATTGGATCTGCCATGATGCAGATCCAACACGGAATCCAGTATGTCGGCGGGATTGATCCGCGTCGGACTGGAAGACTGCCGATAGAACCGCAGCGTCTGCTGCGTAATCTGTGAAACACGTGCAATTTCCTGCTGCGCCATGTTCGTGTAATGTCTCGAGTCTGCGTCGAGCGTCTGCTGATCCAGCAGGTAAAGCAAGTTTGTCACCGCTTCCAACGGGTTATTGATCTCGTGTGCAATCGATGCCGCCAACTGTCCGGTCGCCGCCAGCTTCTCCGTTCTCCGCAGCAGTTCTTCTGACAGCTTTCTCTCGGTTGCGTCGACGATCACCGCTCCAACCCAGCGCGCGGAGGGTTGAGTGGGGAGCGGACCGGTTGCAGTCTCGCCATTGCCGCGAAGCGAGCTGCCTCGCGGGTCGACGGGTCGATCGCCGCCGGTACGCACTGGATAGAGACTGATCAGCCAGATTCGCGGACTGACCGGCGCCGTTGTCAATTCGCCGTGGATTTCCAGTTCACGCATCGGTTCCCCGGTGATAAATACCTGCTCAATTGCGGCCGCCAGTTGCGCGCCGACGCTGTTAGGAAAGATTTCCTGCACGGTGCGTCCCAGGTGATGGCTGATGGAAAGCTTGTCCATCTCTGCCAGAAACTGGTTCATTCTCACATATCGCGTTTTGCGATCGAAAAACGCAAAGCCGATCGGTGCATTGGCCAGCATGGAGTCAAGCAGCGCGAGCGTTTCGTTTAAGCCTGCACGCTGTTCCTTTAGCGCCGCCACCATGGTGTTGAAGGAGCGAGTCAGTTCGCCCGCCTCGTTCAGCGAGCTCGTCTTCAAGGGAAATACGTCGCTGCGCTCTGGGTCGCGAATCAGCAGTTTGGTGCCGCGCAGCAACCCAAGTAACGGGCGAGTCACAGAGCGCGCCACCAGCAGGGAAAACAGTGCGTTGGCGGCAATCGCCAGCAGCGCAAACAGCAGCGCGGAACGCAGAATGCTCGACAGATCGATTTGGTCTTCTGAAGTGTCGGGATATACCCACGCCCTCGCGACCGGTACGTCATCGACTTCAATTTCCTCAGTCGCCGCGATTCCATGGTGTCCATCTGCGAAGATATTGGCCGTCGGGAGTGGGCGCAACTGGCGCCGTTCTGCCGCCGACAACGGCGGGTATCCCGGCTTTCCCGTCTGCGCGCTGTAGGCTATGGTGTTTCCGGGAAGGTCGGTGATGCGGACCGCGTAGATGGAAGGAGTATCCACCATTCCATCCAGAAACAGTTGCAGCTGTGTCAGGTGCTGTTCCTCCAATTCCGACGCCGCTGTGTTGGCGAGCACATTCACCTGGTATCGGAGCCGCTCCGCCGTGCGCTCGCGCAAGCTGTTCCGCTCCTGGTGATAGACGTATCCAAACACCGCCGCCACCAGCAGGCATTGCAGCAATGCCGTGCCCCAAATCAACTGCCATCGAATGCTGCGTGGGAAAGGCCGAAACATGTAGAGCGTTGATTTGATTCTATCGGAGCGCGACTTCCATGGCGATTCGAACCGTCGTGCCGCCAATGGCGCCAACAGGTTAAGAGCTTTTCACTGCCGCGCGAAGTTTCTGGCGTAATCCTGCGGCAATCTGCGCCCCATGGAAACGGCCATTTTCAATAAAGATTTCGTTCGTGCGTTTTCCTGCGACCACCACACCCGCCAGATAGATGCCGGGAACATTGCTTTCCAGTGTTT
>JAJZDO010000632.1 GCA_021805955.1 Acidobacteriota bacterium | reverse complement strand
ACAGGCTTTTCAACTCAATCATCGCCAGCGTCTTGAGGAAAATTTGTACCTGTGCTCGCTATGGTTTTCTCCGTGGGCTGCGGCGGCTCTGGAGCACTACAAAGTCGATCCAGCCGCCGCAGCCCACGATTACCACCCAGCCTGGCGCTCCCATCCGCTGGGTATACCCGCTCTGATTTTGCTCTAGGATAGAGCCAGTAGGAGGATTCGTATGGAAAAGGCAACCTTTGGTGCGGGATGTTTCTGGGGTGTCGAAGCAGCTTTTGCCCAGACTCCCGGCGTCACCGCCACAGCCGTCGGTTACGAGGGTGGAGCAACCGAGGCTCCCACATACAAGGATGTCTGCACCGATCGGACTGGACATGCGGAAGTCGTCGAGCTGGAATTTGATCCGACACGCGTCAGCTACAGCCAGCTTCTTGACGCATTCTTCGCCCTGCATGATCCCACGCAGATGAATCGACAAGGCCCGGACTGGGGAACACAATACCGTTCGGCCATCTTCTTTCACGACCAGAGTCAGAAAGCACTGGCCGAGGCAAAAATCGCCGAGTTGAATGCCTCCGGACGCTTCGCTCCCAAGCGCATTGTCACCCAGGTCGAGCCAGCGCAGACCTTCTGGCGCGCCGAGGAATATCACCAGCGCTATCTTGAAAAGCGTGGCCTGGCAAGCTGCCACATCTGACTCAACTCCCCATAAAAGCGAAAAAAACCGGATGGAGCAACGCTCCACCCGGCCTGATACCTTCTGGAAGGTCAGAAGATAAACTTTGCCGCCAGTTGCACCTCGCGGCCCGTGTTCGACTGCGAGTTGATCTGGCCAAAGGTTCCGTCGTTTACGCCCGCATCCGGCCCATTGAAGATTGGGTGGTTGAACGCGTTGAAAGCCTCCAGCCGAAGCTGCACATTGAATCGCTCGTTCGAACCGAAGTAGTTGTTCTTGAACGCCGACAAATCCGCATCCACATAGCCGGGCACACGCACATTGGGCAGCACGCGCGGCGCATTGCCAATCGTGAACGGTGCCGGCTGCGAGAACAGGCTGGTGTTGAACCACTGCTGGCGTGTCGGATGCGCAATATTCGGGTCGCCCGGCGCCTCGTTCGGCCGCTGGCCAAATCCCAGTAACCCCGTCTCGTTGTTCACCGCTCCCAGCACCACAGGCGTTCCGGTATCCCACTGCACGATGCCATTGGTCTGCCATCCGCTCACCAGTGCATTCACCAGCGTGCTGCCATGATTCAGGAACATCTTTCCACGGCCAAACGGCAGGTCATACACATATCCCGCCACAAAGGTCCGAGAAATATCCTGCGACGACAGGCCAAACTCGGCCTTGGGGTTGTACTGGTTGGCGTATGTCTGACTCGTAGGCCCCAGGTAGCTGACGACGCTGGCTGCGTTATCCATCAGCTTCGAGCCGGTGAAGGCGATCAGCAGCGAGAAGCCGTTGCTGTAACGCTTGTCGACCTTCACGGTAATTGCGTTGTAATGCGAGCCGGAATCAGCCTTGCGATAGCTGGAGACGCCGTTATATTGCGGGTAGGGCCGCAGCAGATAGTCATACGGAACCGTCTGCGACGTAAACGGCGAGCCAGGCGTCGTAATCACTCCATAGAATGGGTTCGGCGCGCTGGCCAACAGTTTGTTGCCCAGGCTCAGATACGACGGATCCACCTGAGAAAACGGCACACCCGGGTCGCCGTTGATCAGAAAGTGACCGGCGTTATAGATGTAGCCGACTTCAACCACCGTGCTTGGCGTAATCGACCGCTGGATGTTCAGGTTGCCTTCAATCGAGTACGGGTTTCGATAGGTATCAAAGAACGTATCGGCGATGCCAAGTCCCAGAAATGTATTCGGGCCACCAGCCACACCCTGCGGCAGATTGAACCCACCGGGCGCGGGATTGTCAAAGGTTGTCGCAATCGTCTGCTGGTTGTTCAACGTAAAGTTGAAGCCCGTCTGGCTGGTGAAGCCATCCGTGCCCGCTCCGCCTGTCGTGCCTGCGGCCTGCATCTCCGACGGCTGGAAGATAATCCCGTAACCGCCACGTACCACCGTTTTGGTATCCGGACTCCACGCAAATCCGACGCGCGGCGCAAAGTCCTTCCACTGCGTCGGGCCCTGATGTCGTCCATACTTGCTCTCTGGCGTACCCACAAAAACCATCTGGCCCACCAGGTCGCCGCAATGCAAACAGGCATTCGATGGAATCTGCGCCGCTATGGGGGAGGGCAGACTGTTATCCCAGTAATCCAGCCGGTTGTGTCGTTCCGTGCGCGGAATATCCACGTCCCAGCGCAGGCCAATGTTAAACGTCAGATTGGGCGCAGCCTGATAGTCATCCTGAATGTAGGCCGCAGCGTATGCGCTGGAGGTGGCCAGCGAGATGTCGTGCGTGATCTGGCCATAATCGGCAAGACCCAGCAGCATCGTCGCAAACGAGTCGCCCGACCCATCGAAGTTGTTGACCGTCTTCTCGGTCCAGTCCTGCCCAATGCCGCCGAACTGACCCGACGGATAACCATACTGATAGAAATTCAGGAAGAGCTTGCGCCACTCGCCACCGATCGTGATCGAGTTGCCCTTGTATACCTTCACGATGCTGGGATCGATATCGACTGCCGACGGATCTTCCTGCAGCGGCACATAACCGCCAAT
>JAJZDO010000620.1 GCA_021805955.1 Acidobacteriota bacterium | reverse complement strand
GCGCGTCGGCCTGCCGGTGATTCAGCATGCGGAGGACACGCGAGTCACTCAGGGAGCGAGTATGAACGCTGGCGCACTGGCCTTTAGCCTGGGACTGCGCGGCATGTCGGTCGACGCTGAGAGCGGCATCGTGGAACGCGACATTGAGCTGCTTGCGCGTCTACGCAAAAGCGATCCCGCCAGCCGTGCTCATCTGCACGTGGCGCATCTCTCTACGGCAAAAGCGCTGGAAGCTGTCCGGCGCGCCAAACACAGCGGTCTGCGCGTCACCTGCGAAGTGGCGCCGCATCATTTCGCTTTGACGCAGGCTGCCATCGGCGATTACAACACCGATGCCAAAATGAATCCGCCGCTGCGGAGCGAAGAAGATCGCCTCGCGTTGATCGGCGGCATCGTGGACGGGACTGTGGACGCCATCGCCACCGACCACGCGCCCCACGCGCTGCATGAAAAGGAACAGGAATTTGAGCGCGCTCCCAACGGAATTATCGGGTTGGAGACGGCCCTGGGGCTGTCCTTGCTGGTGCTGCATCGTCAGCACCGCATGCCGCTGACGCGCGTTCTTGCGCTGCTCAGCAGTCAACCGGCGCAGGTTTTGCATTTGAAACATCGCGGTTCGCTCGCCGTCGGTTCCTTTGCAGATGTGGTTCTCTTCCGACCCAATGATGACTGGCAATTCCGCGCAAGTGAATCGAAGTCGAAATCGAGAAATACTCCCTTCGACGGATGGAAATTGCCGGGACGCATCCAGATGACCATGAGTGAAGGTCGCATCGTTCACGATGTGCGCCTCTCCACAAAATAGTTTCCGGCGACACGCCCATCTCTTTGTGCCGCACGGCCGCAGTCAACATTCTTGCGACAAGTCGTATTGAATCATATTGATGTATTTGAATGAAGTGCATATTTTCAAGTACATTCAATATCAATATGGCTGTGCGTCGCTTCTTGCTCCTCTTAACTGTCATTGTTTTTCTTTGCGGCCGCCACGCCTCCGCGCAGACTTCCTGGACAGCGCGATGGCTGGCGAATGTGACGGCGACGCAAAACGAGCAGCCGCATTGGATCACTCCGCTTGTGTTGGTGACGCCCCGACTGGAGCAGGAGTTTCGCGCCGATTTTGTTCGTGAATTGCTGGCCGACAATCAGCAAAGTTGGAATTACGACAACGGCAAAGGACTGGAGATCATTCCACAGTCGCATATTGAGTTGCTATTCAACGCGCCGCCCTATATTCAACACAGCGCGCCGAACACTCCGAACGGGCTCGGCGACGTCAGCTTTCTGATGAAATACCGCATCCTCGCAGCGAACGAGCGGCATGAAAATTACATTTTGACCGCATTTTTTGGAGGCACTGTACCGACCGGGACCTACAAAAATGGCGCGCCGAGTTCAACCGTATTGCCGACGCTGGCAGGCGGCAAGGGCTGGGGTCGGTTCGATATCGAGTCCACACTCGGAGGCACTTTACCGGTCGATAGCGTCGAGATGATCGGGCGTTCCATTGTCTGGAACACAGTCGCGCAGGAGCATGTTAGCCGTTTCCTCTGGCCGGAACTGGAAGTGAATTCATCTTTCATCTTCGGAGGCGCCAGCGATGGCAAGAAGCAGACTTTCCTGACGCCGGGATTGGTGGCAGGGAGGTTCCCCCTCCACAACAGGGTTGGCCTTACGCTGGGAGCAGGAATGCAGATTGCAGCTACGCGCTACCATGCATACAACCATGCGTTGATATTTACCGCACGGATTCCCTTTTAGTAACTGTTACGGCTACATATCGCAATCAAGCGAGAATCGCCATCTGTTTTCCGATGTGCGCTATCGTTTCCAGCGCTTGATCCATCTGGGCGCGCGTGTGCTCGCTTGTCATAATGGTGCGGATACGGGCCTTCCCTTCCGGCACGGTTGGGAACGCAATTCCTGTCGCCATCACGCCAGCGTCGAACAGCTTGCGAGAGAATTCCATCGCGACACGACCGTCCCCCAAAATAATCGGCGTGATGGGCGTCTCGCTTGCGGGTGTGTTGACGCCGCCAATATTGAATCCTGCCGCCGCAAGCTGCCGTTTGAAGTAACGGGTGTTCTCCCACAAGCGCTCGATTCGTTCCGGTTCGCTCTCCAGGATGTCGAAAGCGGCGATGCAGGTGGCTGCCACCGACGGAGGATGCGACGTGGAAAACAGGAATGGACGCGCCCGGTGGTACAGATAGTCGATCAGGTCACGGGAACCACAGACATAGCCGCCCAACGCGCCGATCGCTTTTGAAAGCGTACCCACCTGGACATCCACTCGCCCATCGCAGTGAAAGTGGTCCACGCTGCCACGTCCATTGCGCCCCAACACGCCGGAAGCATGCGCATCATCCACCATCATGATGGCGCCGTATTTGTCGGCGAGATCGCACAGCTTGTCGACCGGACCAATGTCGCCATCCATGGAAAACACGCCGTCGGTAATCAGCAGTTTATGCCCCGGCTCTTTTTGAACTTCCTGCAGCAAATCTTCGGCATGGGCGGTATCGCGATGGCGAAAGACTTTTACCTTCGCGCGCGAGAGCCGGGCGCCATCGATAATGCTGGCGTGGTTCAATTCATCTGAAATGATGAAGTCGTCTTTGCCGAGAATGGAAGAGACCGTACCCGCGTTAGCGGTAAAGCCGGACTG
>JAJZDO010000773.1 GCA_021805955.1 Acidobacteriota bacterium | reverse complement strand
ACGCTATCAAGCGCAAATATGCCAATCTGAAGGCAACAGACCCGCGCAAAGCGGAGATGAATGCCGAGACGATGAAGCTTTACAAAGAGGAAGGCATCAACATGTACGGCGGTTGTCTGCCCTTGCTGGTTCAGATGCCGCTCTTCTTTGCTTACTATCGGGTTCTGTTGAACTCGATAGAACTGCGGCAGGCTTCGTGGGGTTGGTTGCCGAATCTGGCTGCGGCTGATCCGTTGCACATCCTCCCGATCCTGATCATTGCGAGCATGTTTCTGGTGCAGTTCATTACGCCGTCGCCGGGTATGGATCCGGCACAGCGGCGCATGATGGCCTTTATGATGCCAGCAATCTTCGGCTTCTCCATGTGGGGATTCGCCTCGGGACTTGCGCTTTACTGGGCTACAGGGAATCTGCTCAACATTGGGTTGCAGCTTGGCATCAATCGCTCGAAACTCGGTCGTGAGCTGAATGCTTTGGCGGCCAAACGTGCCGCTGCCAAGGGGCCTCGCACGATTCAGGCGCGACGCTAGGAAGCGTTTGCTGCTGTACGGGTGGCTGAACAGGCTGTGGTCTGTGAGGAGGGACATCGATGCATTTGCTCGTGCAACGAGTTTGGATGGTCTTCCATCTCTCAGGTGATAGCCAGTGACACGGCAAGTGCCGCCGCAGCGCAGTCTTGAGTGGACTCAGGTGACGGTCTGGGATGAGGGCAGTACCACTGCGCATCTTGATTCAATCGCCGCAGAAGAGCCGCTGGAGATATGTATTGCGGATCGTCTCCATGGTGACCGTTCTTTGGCGGTCACCATGCGTACGCCTGGCCATGATGACGAGCTGGCTGCGGGATTTCTGCTGACGGAAGGCATTCTGGAAAAAAGCGGCGATCTGCTTTCGTTGCAGGCTGTTTCTGTGGAAGGAAATGTTTCGACGCGTGCGGCGAAAAATCGCATCCGTGCGACATTGAGGGACTCCGGAACCAGTGTTTTGGATCGGGTTCAGCGCAATTTCTTTGCGAGTTCAAGCTGCGGAATCTGTGGAAAGGCTACCATCGACGCGATGCGCCTTCGCGGCTTGCGTGTGGATGCGGTGGGCGTGTCAGTCTCCTCGGAGCTGATTTGCGAACTGCCGAGGAAGCTGACCGCAGCGCAAACTATCTTTGCGCATACGGGAGGTCTTCACGCTGCGGCACTTTTTGATCTTGCAGGGGAGTTGCTTGTTCTGCGCGAAGATATCGGTCGCCATAATGCTGTGGATAAAGTTGTTGGCTGGGCGATGGAGCGCGGTCTTGTTCCATTGCACGAGAACATTCTCATGGTCAGTGGACGATGTGGATTTGAGATTACCCAGAAAGCGATTGCTGCGGGTATCCCGGTAGTTGCCTCCATCTCCGCACCTTCCACGCTGGCTGTTCAGCTAGCGCGCGAGCTGGGGTTGACGCTGATTGGCTTTTTGCGTGAACGCCGCTTTGTGATCTACTCCGGCTCGCAACGGTGCAAATTGTGATGGATGGAGCGTAAGAGCGAAGGTCAATATGAAATTTGTGCATATTTTTCGTTGCACAAACATTGACCGTTCCCGCAGGATGGTTTCATAGTGTTGGACGAGCGTACACTCGCTTAGCGGGGGATTATCTTCGATGAATTCTGTGGATACTTTGCTGATGAATGGTCTGCCGGTTTCTATCGTTTCCGGGGAACCGCTGCTGAATGTCATTGCGCGCGCCGGCATTGACCTTCCACAGGTTTGCCATCATCCACAGCTTGGCCCGATTCAGACTTGCGACACATGCATGGTGGAGCTGGATGGCAAGCTTACGCGTGCCTGTGCCTCGATCGCTGCGCCTGGAATGCGAGTTGAGACGACATCGCGTCGAGCTGACGCTGCGCGCCGCGAGGCTTTTGATCGTATTCTCGGCAACCACATGCTGTACTGCACGGTATGCGACAACAACAACGGCAACTGTACGGTGCACAATACGACGCGACTCCTTGCGGTGGAGCATCAGTCCATCCCTTACGCGTCCAAGCCCTACCAGGCAGATTATTCAAACCCCTTTTACCGGTATGATCCCGACCAATGTATTCTGTGTGGTCGCTGCGTGGAGGCGTGCCAGAATCTGCAAGTGAATGAGACGCTTTCCATCGGCTGGGAGATGGAGCGTCCGCGTGTGCTGTGGGATGGCGGCGCTTCGATTGGTGAATCCAGTTGTGTCTCCTGTGGGCACTGTGTGACCGTTTGCCCGTGCAATGCACTGATGGAGCGCAGCATGTTGGGCCAGGCGGGATATCTGAGCGCGATTCCACAGGGAGCGCTCAATGCAATGATCGAAGTGGTCAAAGGCATTGAGCCGGAGATCGGTTACGGCGCGATCCTGCAACTCTCCGAGGTTGAGGCGGCAATGCGCGAAGATCGCATTCGACGGACAAAGACGGTCTGTACGTATTGCGGTGTTGGATGCAGCTTTGACATTTGGTCGGAAGAGTCACCAACTTCTCGACGCATCCTCAAAGTAGAGCCTGCGGAAGGCGCAGCGAATGGGGTATCCACTTGCATCAAAGGCAAGTTTGGCTGGGAGTATGTCAATAGCTCGGATCGACTCACGAAACCCCTCATCCGCGAGAATGATCGCTTCCGCGAAGCAGGATGGGACGAAGCACTTGCACTGGTAGCCCGCAGGTTCCGTGAGATTCGAAGCGCTCACGGTGCAGATGCGCTTGCCTTCATCTCTTCATCCAAATGCACAAACGAAGAGAGCTATCTGATGCAGAAGCTGGCGCGCGCCGTCGTCGGCACCAACAACATGGATAACTGCTCTCGCTACTGCCAGGCTCCCGCTACGGTGGGACTCTTTCGCACGGTTGGCTATGGTGGCGATGCAGGCTCCATCTCTGATATTGAGCAGGCTGGTCTGGTGCTGATTGTGGGCAGTAATACCGCAGAGAGTCATCCAGTGCTGGCCACGCGTGTCAAGCGAGCGCATAAACTGCGTGGTCAACAGCTGATTGTTGCCGATCTGCGTGAGCATGAGATGGCTACGCGAGCTGATATTTTCTTTCGTCCCAGGCCAGGAACCGATCTGTTGTGGATTTCTGCTGTCACGCGCTGGATATTGGACCATGGCCTTGCAAAGACGGAGTTTCTGGATCGCTGGGTGAATGGGGTGGAGGCGTTACGCGCCAGTCTCGCGCCTTACACGTTGGAGATGGCCAGCGAGCGTTGCGGTGTTCCGGTGGCTACTTTGGAAGACGTTGCACGGCGCATTGCAACAGCAGACGGTGTTTGCGTGCTGTGGGCGATGGGCGTAACGCAGCACTCGATGGGATCGGACACTTCTACTGCAATATCGAACTTGTTGCTGGTAACGGGTAACTACATGCGTCCTGGAGCCGGCGCCTACCCACTCCGCGGACACAACAATGTGCAGGGTGCCAGTGATCACGGCGCCATGCCAAACTTTTTGCCGGGCTATCAAAGCGTCACCGATCCAGAGGTTCGCTTGAAATTTGAAAACGCCTGGGGCGTGAGCCTGCCGGAAAATCCTGGTTTGGATAACCATCAGATGATTGACGCCATTCACGCGGGCAATCTGAAGTCGATGTATCTTTTTGGCGAAGAGATGAGTCTGGTTGACTCCAATGCCAATCATGTAGCAGCGGCACTGGCCAAACTGGAGTTTTTTGTGGTGCAGGAGATTTTCTTCACAGACACCTGCCGCTTCGCCGATGTGATCCTGCCTGCCTCGCCAAGCCTGGAAAAAGAGGGAACATTTACAAGTACAGAACGCCGTATTCAGCGCCTGTATCCAGTCTTTGAGCCACTCGGAGAAAGTCGTCCGGACTGGCGGATTATCCAGGATGTTGCCAACCATCTCGGCGCGAACTGGAAGTACCAGCATCCCTCGCAGATTTATGACGAAATCGCAGCGCTCACGCCTCTGATGGCTGGTGTCAGCTATGAACGTCTTGAAGGCTATCGCACACTGCAATGGCCGGTTGCCGAGGATGGGTCCGACCAACCCCTGCTTTATACCGAGCGATTTGCCTTTCCGGATGGCAAAGCTCGACTGTATCCGGTCGCATTTTCTGAGCCAACCGATCAGCCAGACGATCACTTTGATCTGCATCTCAACAACGGGCGCCTGCTGGAACACTTCCATGAGGGCAACATGACCCTCCGTACAGAAGGAATTCGCGAGAGAACTCCTTGTACTTTTGTTGAGGTTTCTCCCGCGTTGGCCAGTGCGCGAGGAATCGAGACTGGATCTGTGCTGGAACTGACCTCGCGTTATGGTCGGGTTGAGGCTCCAGCGCTGGTCACCGATCGCGTGGAAGGCAACCAGTTGTATATGCCGATGAACTCGACAGAGTCCGCCGTGAATCGTCTGACAAGCAGTCATACCGATGCAGCTACGCATACTCCGGCATATAAAGAAACATCCGTGCGCATGCGCGTTCTCGCGCCAACCGGACCTGCTCCTTTGCCACGCACGAATTCGCGTTTTGGTCACCCGACTCCGCAACGCGGAGTCGAGGTGGAGCGCAAATGGAAGCGCGCAGATTATCGAATGCCCGGGGAAAGCCAATCCTCGCTGGTTCAGATTCAATCTGCGCATCGGAAGGAAAAACCGACAGGGATGGCCCGGCAAACCGCATCGCAGCAGGAGGAGGATTAATCCATGGCTCAGCCCATTTCGCTGGAGATTGCACCGCGGGACCCCAAGCGTGAACTTCTCGCCCGCATTGAGTCAGCCCCTTCCGACTATGCTGCGGCTTTGCTGGAGAGCTGCGAACTGCTCGAGGCCTTGCGCGTCAGCGGATTGCTTCGAATCGCCAAGGCGGCTCTGGACTCTCACGATACGCTGATTGAAACCGTAGCTGGAGCAGCCAATACTGAAACCGCGATTCGAGCAACTCGTAACCTGCTCTTACTGGGCAAGATGCTCGCATCCGTAGATCCGACGATCATTGAGGGAATCGGTGTTGCGGTTGCAGATACGTTTGGCAGCGCACAATCAACGCCTGCCGATCCTCCATCCTTCCGTTCGCTCATTGTGAATTTCTTCAGCCGAGATATGCGTCGGGGTCTTGGATTACTCAATCGTTTCATGCGCAACCTTGGTTATCAAATCAAGCTACGAACACGCCTGTAGCACCCAAATAACTCTTGAAAAGTCGTCGCAGAAAAAGAAGCAAGTTTGAAACAAGGAGTTTATGTGACACGACTTCATCGCTGGGGAATTGCGTTGGCAGGTTTCCTGCTACAGATGACACTTGGCTCGGTGTATGCCTGGAGCGTTTTCAAGGCTCCGCTCACGCATCAGTTTCACTGGGCCACTCCAGATGTAACCTTTGCCTTTACCGTGGCTATTTTCACGCTGGGCATTGCTGCGTTTGCGGGTGGCTTTTGGATGAATCGCATCGGCCCTCGGCCAGTAGCGATGATGGGCGGATTGTTCTATGGGCTAGGCGTGATGCTGGCGAGCTTTTCCAGTCACGGACTGGGCTGGCTCTACCTGACCTTTGGTCTGATTGGAGGCGTGGGACTCGGATTCGGATATATCGTTCCAGTTGCGGTGCTGGTTCGCTGGTTTCCGGATCGTCGCGGCTTCATTACCGGATTGGCTGTCTGCGGCTTTGGCGCAGGAGCGCTTGTGACTGCACCGCTGGCCGTGCGCCTGATTCAGTTGGTTGGAGTGCTGCACACCTTTGCCTGGCTTGGTTTTGGATTTATGGTCCTGGGTCTGGTGAGCGGATACTTCATGCAGGATCCGCCTGCAGGGTATCGCCCAGCAGGATGGAAGCCTTCCGTACGCGTTGAACGGCAGCGAACATCCCATTCGTGGACGCTTCATGATGCGCTTGGATCGTGGCAGTGGTGGGCGCTCTGGCTCTTGCTATTCCTCAATACCTCTGCGGGCATCTCGCTCATCTCGCAGGAGGCTCCAGTCTTTTCGGAGTTGACGGGGGCTTCGGCGATCATTGCTGCTGCTATGGTAGGCGTTGCCAGTGTAGGGAATGCTGCCGGGCGCTTTTTCTGGGCCGGAGTGTCTGATGTGATTACGCGACGATGGACTTTTGTTTTGATGTTTGCTCTCCAGATCGGGCTTTTCTGGATGCTTCCGCTGTTCACCGCAAGTTGGACGGTGGCAATCATCGCTTTCCTGATCCTGATGTGTTACGGCGGGGGCTTTGGCACCATGCCAGCCTTTGTAGCTGATTACTATGGAGCAGCAAATGTCGGGCCAATTTACGGATTGATGCTGACTGCCTGGGGGGCTGCCAGTGTTTTTGGCCCCATGCTGACTGCAACTTTGCACGATTCCAGCGGAAATTATCGCAGTGGCCTGCACCTCATTGCCGGCATGATGACGATCTCGATGTTGCTGCCCATCCTGGTCCATCCTCCCCGGTCACACAAGAATCCACGGTCTCCCATTCCGCCACTGGTTTCCGAGTCGTGATCCAGGGCCTGTTAATCCTACCCGGCCCCTCGCAACGCCATCCGTCCTGGTAGGGTTAACAGGATCTAAAGAGATCCTGCGGAATTGGTTCCATTTGAGTACAAATATCCTTGCGTCTCTAACCCTTACCCAAATGGAGCATCAAAGCACTTTGTAGGGTATTTGTTCCGCCGCTCGTCGATGATCAAATAAAGCATTGTGCTCCAGGGGGGAATGTGCGTATTCTCCCCGAGTGATCGCAACGCGAAAGGATTCACTGTGAACGAAGCTTCAAAGCAGGCCACAGAAGACGAATCGCTTTATCGATGGTTAGTGCAGGATGGGGAAGCCTTTGGACAGCCTGGTGCCGAACCTCGCTGGACTTCGAGCGTCAAAGACGCTGTAGGAACGGCATACTCCGCCTCCAGTCGGATATGGTTTACGGTCTCTCACGGCATTCTCAACGAGATTTACCATCCGAATATCGATCATCCCCAGACGCGTGACCTGGGTCTTTTGGTCACGGATGGCGAGAGTTTTGTTCATGAAGAAAAGCGTGACCTCGATTCCCACTTCGAGTACATCCACTCGGAGGCGCTCGGTGTTCGATATACGAATCGAGATCGGCAGGGTCGGTATCAGCTTGTAAAAGAGATTATTTGCGACCCACACCATAGCGTCGTTCTGATGAACGTGACGCTCGAGGCTGGTCCAAATGGAAGCGACGAGTTCCTGGAAAAGCTGCGTATTTATGCTTTGTTGGCGCCACATCTGGACGGGGGTGGAGCAGGGAACTCAGCGCGGGTCATGGATCTGGCAGGTCAGAAGGTCTTTCTTGCCTGGAAGAGTCACTGGGCGCTTGTGCTTTCCTCGGATTGCGGCTTCTCCAAGGCGAGCTGTGGCTTTGTCGGCGCCAGCGACGGCTGGCACGACCTGATGAGCAACTTTCGCATGGATTGGGAGTTTGGGTCGGCCACCAACGGCAACATCGCGTTGATGGCTGAACTCGATCTTCGCAACCGGCGCAGCTTCACGCTCGGCATTGGTATCGCCAGCACGCGTCACTCCGCCCTGGCCAAGACGCTCGGCGCGCTCTCCACTCCTTTCGCCAGTAATCGGGATCGATTTCTGGAGCAGTGGCAGCGTGCTGCCAGTCCGTTCAAGTTGGCCACCGTCACCGGTGACCGCGGACGCCTGATGCAGACCAGCCACAATATTCTGCTTGCCCACGAAGACAAGACCTACTCGGGCGCCTTTGTCGCCTCGGCCTCCATCCCCTGGGGACAGGCGAAGGGAGACGACGATCTGGGTGGGTATCACCTTGTCTGGACGCGTGACATGGTGCAGACAGCGACTGCGCTGCTGGCCTGTGGACGCCTCGATACCGCGCGCCGTGCACTTGTTTACCTGGCCTGCACCCAGCGACCCGATGGCGGCTTCTATCAGAACTTCTGGATTGATGGCCGACCTTACTGGAAGGGTGTGCAACTCGATGAAGTTGCCTTCCCGCTCATTCTCACGTGGCGACTGTGGAAGCTCAACGGTCTCGGCAACTGGAATGTGCTTGCCTTCGTTGAGCGCGCGGCTGGTTTCCTGGTTCGTCATGCGCCGATTACGCATCAGGAGCGCTGGGAAGAGAACAGTGGTTACTCGCCTTCGACCCTTGCCGCCGTCATCGCGGGGCTAATCTGTGCGGCAGAGATTTGTCGTGCTCATCAGTCCGACGAGCAGGCGGATTTTCTGGAAGAGTTTGCAGACTGGATTGAAAGCCATCTGGAAGACTGGACCGTTACCAACTCCGGGGTCATACTGCCCGAGGTGCCACGTCACTACATGCGCATCCGCCCCCCGGAGACCGGTGACGCTTATGATTGCGAAGGTGCGGGGACGGAGACGATCCATCTCAGCAATCGACCGGCTGGAACGCGTTACGAGTTTGAAGCGCGCGAGATCATCGACGCTGGATTTTTGGAACTCGTGCGCTACGGTGTGCGCAATCCTCACGACCCGCTTATCGTCGATTCGCTGAAGGTGGTCGATGCTGCACTGCGGCGTGAACTGCCGCAAGGAGCTGGCTGGATACGTTACAACTGGGATGGTTATGGGCAGACCGAGGCAGGTGGTGCGTATCACGGTACTGGAAAGGGTCGCGTCTGGCCGTTGCTGACAGGTGAGCGCGCCCACTATGAACTGGCAGCAGGACGTCCGATCGACCATCTCATTCACACCTACGAAGGTTTTGCGACAGCCGGTCTGATGATGCCCGAGCAGGTCTGGGACGAAACGGATCGCCCGGAGCGCGGCCTGATTCAAGGCCGCCCTGCCGGATCCGCTTGTCCACTTGTCTGGGCACACGCGGAGTATCTCAAGCTGCTGCGCTCGGCTCTCGACGGACAGGTCTATGATCGCATTGATCCGGTGTATCAGCGTTATGGCTGCCGACTGCGAGAGCACGACCATGCTCTCGGCCAGACCCATGCGAAACGACTTGAGTTCTTCAGCCTACGGCGACCTATCCAGCGAATACCTCCGGGCACTACCTTGCGAGTCCTCGATGATCGCGAGTTTGAATTGATCTGGACCGATGACCAATGGAATAGTCGGCATGTCTCAACCGCGCGTAATATGAGTGAACTTGGATTTGTCGTGGATATCGTTCCATCGGAAGGCTGCGATCTACTTGAATTCACCTTGTATTGGCCGGAATCGAACACCTGGCTGGGGCGAAACCACACGGTTCGAATGGAGAAAATATCGCTCGCGCAACCAGAAGAAACGTTGGATGCGATAGGCTGAAAAGAGAATTGCTACTGGCCACGGCGGCCTGTCCTTAAATACGATCAAGGAACACGTCGTCGTGGTCAGACCACCCAAACGCTTGCGGGAAACTTCCCCTCATAACAGGAAAGGGTTTAAGGAATGATGTCTTCTCACGGTTCTGATCTTGATCAGCTTTCGATCAATACGCTGCGCCTGCTGGCCGTTGACGCCGTGCAGAAGGCAAACAGCGGACATCCCGGCGCGCCGCTTGGTTGTGCTCCGATTGCGTATCTTCTTTACAGCCGCGTGATGAAGCACAATCCTGCACACTCCCGCTGGGCGGATCGCGACCGCTTTATCCTTTCCAATGGTCACGCCTCCACGCTGCA
>JAJZDO010001077.1 GCA_021805955.1 Acidobacteriota bacterium | reverse complement strand
ACCGATAGGGTCTCCCGGACATTATGATCGGTGATGAGAATTCCAATGCCGCTCGATTTGAGGTCGAAGATAATTTTCTGCAGGTCCAGCACAGCGATCGGATCGATACCGCTGAAGGGTTCATCGAGCAGCAGAAAACTGGGTTGGATGCAAAGGCAGCGTGCGATCTCCACGCGACGACGCTCGCCGCCTGAGAGCGCGTAACCACGCGTGGAGCGAATGTGGCGCAGGTTCAACTGCTGAATCAGGCGGTCAGTTCGATTCTTTCGCTCATGATCTGATATGGGCTGGTTTTGCAGAACTGCGAGAATGTTCTCCTCGACGGTCAGTTTACGAAAGACAGAGGGTTCCTGCGGAAGATAGCTGATGCCGTGATCCCTTGCACGCAGATACATGGGAACGTGGGTAATCTCATGGGCATCGACAAGAACCTGACCGGAGTCCGGGCGTACCAAGCCGACGATCATATAAAAACTGGTGGTTTTTCCGGCTCCGTTCGGCCCGAGCAGACCGACAACTTCTCCACGCGAAATGGAGACACTGACGTCGCGGACCACCTGACGTCCGCCGTAACTTTTGGCAATTTTTTCTGCGGTCAGAGTATGTATCATGCGAGGCTGCGTTCCGCGAGTCCTGCAATCAGTCTAACGCGGCGAGCGTGACGACTTTGTAACTCCTTTGGCATCTATAATATGAATACTGTCATTGTCGAGGTGGAAACGGATGACACGACCGGAGACCGTCCCACGGAACTGATCGTTCAATTGCGGGTTTTTCTCCGAGGTTCCCTGGAGCACCGCAGTTGCATCGTCACTGGTGTACTGGAGGGTTTCTCCGCTGCCGGTGCGTCCTGGAGCTTGAAAACGCACTCCACCGCTGCAGACCATGCGGTCCACTGCGGACAGACCCTGCTGGTCGTGCGTTGCAGATGCGGGCATGTCCGAACGAAGGTAGACGCGAATCTCCCTGGACTGTATCTGAGCAGGGCCTCCGGGGCTGGCGGCAGAAACCGTGACCTGCTGCATCGGTTCTGCCAGGAAGACGGCAAGATTCTCGGCAAAAGATTCATGCACGGACCCACTGGTGAAACGCAACAAGCGCGAGTCAGGACCGGTATGAAGCGCATGCGCGGAGCTATGCACAGCGGATGGACTTGCCTGGCTCTGCGGAGCCTCGGCAAGTACCGTGAGCACGGGACGCGCGCTTCCTGCGCTCCACGCATCGAGCGTCTGGAGCAAGCGATTCAGAAGGACGGTCGGCGCTGTGATTGAGTTTGCCTGCTGCCAGAGACGCACAGGGACCAAAGACTTGCCGGTAAATTGAAGTTGTTGCGTCTGCCCTGTCCACGTCGCGGCGTCGGCAAGTACATGTACAGGCGAAGCTGTTTCCGCACTAGCGCTGGTGGAGTTGGCAGGCGCAATCCAGACAGCCTGCACTGCCTGATGCGCATTGGCGCTTTCGGTCGAGCGATTCAGATCGATGGTGGTGGCTGTAAGCGAGAAGTTATCGCCCAGCAGGCGTGGAGGTGCGCCCGGAGTCCCGGTCAGATGCAGCATCTCCGAAGCTCCATCGTAGTCGGACCGCGCGGCATAGGCGTGAATCGTAGTCGGAGACTGGCCCGCCTGAGAAGCAGCGCGTGTGGCTGTGACTTGCACATGACCGCTTTGCACGATGTGTTCAATCTGATCGTTATCGGAACCTGCCGGGGAAGGTTGCTTGACACGGCTCGGTTGCGAATTGCGGGAAACATTCTTCAACTGCGCATCCAGCGTATCGGAGTCGCTGATCCAACGGCTCGTCCAGTGATTCCCTGATCCGGCGATCTGGCGATACTCCGTGTGACCGTTTCCCACAACACGGCGCAGGATCCCATCGGGAGAAAACATTGCCTGCATCCTATCTGCAGCAAGTGATGAACTCTGCTCTGGTCCTGCATCGGGTACCGTAACGGAGGTAACACGGACGCCGCCTTCGCCATGAATTTGCTGAAGCACGGTTGCGCGTCCGAGATTGGAATGGGCGGAGTTGCTCGAAGCCGGGACGAACTGCAAATCCGCAGTTTCGGAACGCCATTCGCGCGTGATAGTTGTCGATGAGCTGCGTGGTGAGAGCACGATCTCCCGATCGCGCAGAAAGGCACCGTTCTGCAGTCGGCTGGTTTGCAGATTGCCATTGGCGTCGAAATGAAGCAGTGCGATAGGTGCCGTTCCGCTGAGCGACTGGTGATTGTCACTGAACTGAAAGCTTGTGCCTCCGGACATCACTCCCGATTGTGGCTGGTTACGCGGGTTGAATTGAAAGGTTGCCAGAAGCGAGTGCGCCTCTGCATTGGAACGAGAGTGCAACACAACTCCGTCGGAGCCTTCCAGCGTCGCCATGGAACCATCGGCGCGGAAGAGAATATGTGCGAGTCCGGTGGAAGCAGTTCCACTGCTGTATTCGGCGTGCATATTGCGCAGAATCGCGCTTTGCGAAGCACGCTCCAGCTCCGCATGCTCTGCCTGAATGGCCACGGGGGTCGATTTCTGCTGCAGACGAATCTTCACCGCGGAGTTGAGCGTCAATTGCCCGTGAGCGGCATCATAGACCGCCCCGACCGCCGACCCGCTCCCCTGCTGCAAAAGAAAATCGAGTGGATTGCCAGTTGAAGCGACTTCGCTTTTCTGGTCGAG
>JAJZDO010000630.1 GCA_021805955.1 Acidobacteriota bacterium | reverse complement strand
TCCAAATCCATACGCGTGTATGTACTGATAGAAACGATCCTTGCCCAAACGTTCCGCCAGTTGGATGGCCACCACCTGGCTCGACTCCGCCAATGCCTGGCGAACGGACAACGCATTTCCGTGGTGGTTCTCATAAATGATGGCGTCGCGGTCATCGTGTACGATCCGCCCGGCAACATTGATCTGGCCGCCAAAGGTCGGGATCACCGAATCCGGTGTGACGATTTTTTCCTGCAGCGCTGCCGAGAAAGGGACCAGCTTGAAGGTTGAGCCCGGCTCATACACATCGCTCACGGCATGGTTCAGGAGCATGGCTGGCCGAATTTCATGAATATTGTTTGGGTTGAACGTGGGGCGAATCGCCAGCGCCAGAATCTGCCCAGTGTGCGGGTCCTGGACGACCACCGTACCATTCAGCGCCTTCGTCCGCTCCATGGCGTGTTCCAGAGCCTGCTCCGCCATAAACTGGATCTTCGCATCCAGCGTGAGCACCATATTTTCCCCTGGTGTCGGGTCCCTTTCCACGCTGCTATAGCTTTGCCGCCGCGCATCTACCGCCGTCAGCATCTGCCCCGTGGTTCCGTGCAACGGACGGTCGAAGCGATGCTCGATTCCGCCCAGACCGTTGTCGTCGAGGCTCACATACCCCAGCACCTGCGCCGCCAGGTCGTTGTCAGGATAGTAGCGTTTGAATTCTTTTTGAAAGTAGACGCCCTTCAGGTTCAGTGCGCGCACCCGCGCGGCAACATCGGCGTCCACTTTGCGCGCCACCCAGGCAAAATCGCGGGAACGATGGAAACGCGCGTCGATATCCTTAGCGGATGTGTATCGGTCCGTAGGGTCTCCGTGGACGATGCGCGCCAGTTGGCGGGAGGTGGATTCCTTATCCGTAATTTCGCTGGGGACTGCGTAGATGGAATCGACCAGTACCGTCATGGCCAGCGGTTGCAAGTCGCGGTCGTACAGCATCCCGCGCCGCGGAGCAATCTGAAACGTGCGCTCGTGCTGACGGAATTCGCGCCCGGCATATTCGGAATGGCGGAAGACCTGCAACCAGACCAGCCGCGCTGCAATAATGACGACCCAGACAAGCAGGATTGCAATCAAGGCCGCGAATCGCAACCTGGGAATGGGAGCAGAGAGCGCCTGTTTGGGTTTTCGGCTCATGCCGTGGTTCGATCCTGCATGTTGGATGGGCCTTTCGGCCACTCACACCGCGTAGCCTTTGAATAATAGTCTACCGGTTCGCCGGCAACGCTGGAATGGTCACCGACGCCAGAACGGGCGAGTTCGGATCCACATCCATCATGGCAGGAGAAACGATTTGCCCCGGTTGCGGCGACTGCATGCCGATCTTGTGTGCCAGCCGATCGATCCGCTCTGACCGTTTCAGTTGCGCTTCTGTCAATCCAAGCTGGTGATTTTCCTCTTGCAGGTGCTGCAACTGCGCCTTCTCTGTTTCAATGTGGTAGCCATACTCGATGGAACTGAAGTGCTGCCAGCTATACACCATCAGTAACGCGAAAAAGAAGACTGCGGCCACCGCGAAGCTGCGCATCTCACGCTTGCGCACGGGATCTTCCGCCTTGACCAGTCGCGAATTATCCAGGCGCTTGTCGAAAAATACTTCGGGAGTGGGCCCGCGACGGGCACGCTGTTGTGCCGCGAACAGCCAGCGATTGTGTTCCATCACTGCTTCAGCATTCCACTGGCCCTTCTCCCGAAGTCTATCGATTACAATACCAGCCGCTGCCATAGCATTTCCTTTACTGAATGTTTTCCGATTAGAACTGTTGAAAAGTGGGCCCGCTCCCCTCGGAAGCGGACCCGTTCACATGGCTCCGTTCAATGCAGCTGCCATGGCGACGCAAGCTCCAATGGTTAATAAACCAAAAACAACCGCGCCCCACACTTCTCCATGATTGTCGAAAAAGTTATAGATATGCGACATGGTGGTCCTCCTCGAATGGTTGGTTGAAGTTCAACGCAGGAGCCCACTGCAATGCGCCCCTCGTTACGTCCACTAGCCACGTGCCGTTGCACTGGCCGTCAATTCTTTTGCATCGGTGTACTGATGCTTCTTTTGTCCTCACCATCAGGCTTCCCTCACTTCTCGGGCCAGGCTCGTTGAGCTGGGAGGGATGGGTGACGTTCACTTGCATGCTGTTCTTTCGCCTGAAAGAGGGGTGGGGACGAACCCGGCCCGAACTTGTTCGGCTTAGCCGCTACTCCAGCTGCGCCGCAAAATTTTTTCCTGCTCCTTTACCGGCCTTTTGCTTTTCGCCGGATGAGTTGCCCGCTCCGCCGCCCGTAACTTGGCGCTGCGCGATCGCGGGTTGCTGCGAATCTCTTCTTCGCTTGCGGTCACTGGCTTGGGCGTCAGCACCGTCCAGATTCCGCTTGCCTTCCCTTCTCGAAACGCATCTTTCACGATGCGGTCTTCGAGCGAGTGGAAACTGATCGCCACCATTCTTCCCCCCGGCCGCAACAACTGCGGCGCCAATTGCAACAAGGAAGCGATCTGATCGAGTTCCCCATTTACGTAAATTCGGAGGGCCTGAAACACCCGTGTCGCTGGATGAATCCGATCGCTTTTTATTGCCGGGGCGCTGCTTGTAACCACTCTGGCGAGTTGTGCCGTCGTTGTTACCGGCCGCGCCCTGACAATTGCTCTGGCGATTCTCCGCGACCTCCTCTCTTCTCCGAATTTGTAAATCAGATTTGCAAGGTCCTCTTCGCTCGCCTGATTTACCACTTGTTCGGCAGTCGCTCCGCTGCGCGGATCCATCCGCATGTCCAACGGTGCGTCTGCCTGAAAACTGAATCCTCTCTCTGCCGTGTCCAGTTGTAGCGAGCTGACCCCAAAGTCGGCCAAAATACCGTCGAGGCTTTGTGGTTCCGCCCAGCTCGCCGCTTCCGCGAAAGCGGCCGCGTGGATCGTGATGCGGGGCATCTGTTCCTTCAGTTCCGCCCGCAATGCCACAAACCGTATCGCTGCGCTCTCGATGGCCTCCGGATCGCGATCGAATGCGATCAGGTGGCCCTCCGGACCCAACAGGCGGGCAATTGCTGTACTGTGCCCGCCCAGGCCGAGCGTTGCATCCATGTAGGTGCCGCCCGGCAGGATTCGTAAAAATTCCATTGCCTCTTCTAAAAGAACCGGCACATGTCGCTGACTCCGACCGTGCGCCCCCTGGGGGGCGATTTCTTCCACTGCTATAACCCGAACCCAGCCAACGATTCCGCATCCGACTCGGTCAGCGGATTGGCTTCCAGGTTCTGACGGAAGGCGTCATGGTTGGTGACTTCCAGGTATGTCATCATCCCGAACACCACCACGTCTCCGCTCACCTTCGCCGCCTCGCGTAATATCTGCGGCACCAATACTCTGCCTTGCGCATCCATCTCCGCCACTTGGCCGTAATAGTTCACCAGGTCCAGAAACTTCTTCTTCGAAGGATTGAAGCTGGGGATCGCCGCCAGTTTCTGCTCAATCTTTTCCCACTCCTCCATCGGGTACACCTTCGCCGTTTTTCCGTTTTCGCTGGTGATGTAAAACTTTGTGCCGTATTTCTCCTCAATGTGGCGCTTGAATTCCGCAGGCAGCTTCAGCCGTCCCTTTTCATCGACCCGGGTTGGATGGTTGCCGCGAAACATGCTCTTTGCCTCTTCCGTATTCCTTGCAAAATTGAGAAATCTACCAGGCGGCCTTATTTCTCTCCAGAGTCGCGATAGTTTCTATCTCTCTGAACCACTTTAGACCACTTTCGTCCACAACTGTATCGCAATCCTTGCGCTTGTCCAACAAAAAAATTGAACGGCAGGAAGAAATTCTTTGTGGAGGGCGGTGGAAAACTCCGGAAAATGTGGCTATCGGCAAAAACGGGCCCTACAGATGGTGTTGTCGAGGCAGGTTCCGCGAGTACCTTCGTGCTTGCAACCGGCTGCGGGACAGCGGCGGGCGGCAACAAATTTCGTACCAACGCAGTCTGGCTCCTTGTCGTCGCGCATCCGCGATGCAGACCGAAATGGATCGGGCCGCCTATTGCAGCTTGGCATCCAAGTATGTGTCGGCAAAGCCATCATTGGGTGGCAGAGCCAGGCAGTATCAGATGATTTTGCAAACAGTTGTGAGGAGGGTATCGATGCACCATTACTATTATTTCTGGGGAATGCATGCCTATTGGTGGGTCTTCTGGTTCATCTTGTGGATCATGTTCTTTTCGTTCCTGATGCCGGTGACGCGGACCACCTACCGGCAACTGCAAACGCCCCTGCAACTGCTGCAACGACGGTATGCCGCCGGCGAGATCACCAGCGAGGAGTATGAAGAACGCCGGACCAAACTCCTGCGGGACAACAATATCCGATAATCCCAATCCACGCGCTGCACTGCGGGCTGGCGTTTGCCAACCCGCACCCATCTAGTCCAAATTGCTTGTCGCTCTGCTACGCCCGCAGATCCGTGCGCGGCGTCGAAGATGGGATTGGGCCTGTCAGGAGGACAGGTCGACGCCATGCTCCACTTTTGGCCATGTCCTTGCCCGATGCCGAATGGCGCGATTGATAGAACTGCAACGTCAGTGGATGGAAGCCTGTACGGCGGAGGGCCGCTTGGGTAGCACCAGCCAGGCCAGATAGATCGCGATCAGGATGTTCACCAGCAGGATGGTCAATGTCCAGTGGTTGGGATGGTGGATCAGCTTGATCGCTTCCAGCGGCAGCAACGCCACCGTCAGAATCAGGGTAAAGTATTCCGCCCAGCGTTTCTCCAGCACCAGGCCGGTGCCCTCAATGAAATCGAGTCCCGCGTATATGAAAACCACCGCACTTAACTGCTTCAGGCGATGGTCGCTCAGCAGCGTCACTTTGTCCAGCAGCGTGGCGATCACCAGCCTGTCCGGGTCAAGGTGCAACGCTTCAACTGCCTGCAGCGCAAACAGATACAGGTCGTGGTGCAGCATGCGCAGCAACCCAAACCCCAGGGCCACAAAAAACGCACCCTTCACCAGCTTCAGCACACCAATCAACTCCAGCCAGCGGTGATGCCGGGGAGGACCTGCAGTTCGGTTTTGCAGCGCAGTTGTCACGCCCACCATCTCCGTGCCAAGCGAAAAACAAGGCTGAAACCTGGGAGTGACAAAGTTAGAACTTGAACACCAGACCGACCTGCGGCTCGGCAATGTTGATCAGGCTATTGGTGGCAAGAATCGGATTTTTATAACCCGGCGCATGGCCCACCAGTCCGCGATACTGAAACCTCAATGACATAAAGTTCGGAAGTTTCGACGGATGATAATCAGCCCCGAATCCATACTCGCCGACGGGATTCTTGATCGGCTTCACTGGAAGCGCGGGTTGAGCCGGTGGCGACTCGATGTAACTCGAGATGTTGGAAGAGATCAAACCGGCTCCTCCCAAAACAAAGAACTGCAGCCCATGGTAAAGATGCGGCCATGTCGCCACGTAATCGATGGTAAAAGACTTGGCGTGGGAATAGACCACGCCATCCTGAATGGAGGTGCCTCCGGAAAAATTCTGGATGGCGGGGTTGTAGCCGAAATTTACCTCCAGACCGAAAACGGGGCTGAAGATATGACGAGCGCCTATCCTGAATCCTGGGGCCGAGTCGGCGGATTGCTTCAGCGAGGTGGCTCCAGCCGGAACAGTGCCCGTGACTGGATCTACCGCGGCGTTGCCGGTGGCAGTCGAAGCAAACGTTCCGAAGATGTTGACGTTAACGTCCGTGTTTTTTACGATCGCACCTGTCTTTTCAACAATCGCCTTTTGCCCAAAGCAAGACGAAGCGACGAAGAAAAATCCCGCTGCACAGAACAGCGCGGCCATAGAAGCGCGCCGCAGCAAATGTATAGAAACCATTCCCATATTGTCATGCATGGCAAGCAGATTCGCCAAATTGCGGAAACCTTGCGATCGCTTGTCCTTGCCTGCGAAGCACCCGTCGCCCGAGTTCGCGTTTCTACTTGATCGGATGGATGGAGAGGATCTGGCCCGCACATCGATTTGCCTGACGCCTCTGCGTAGCCGACCCGCGTCCTTCCCTTCCATCATCCCGCATGGATTCATGGTGCCTTGCGGTGTGAAGTTCGCAGCGGAAAAATCAATGTATCTAGCACAATGGAGAAAGGGCGAGTGGCTACGATTTCAATTTGTCCTCGACAATGCCGCGAATACTGATAAACTATATCCATACAAATCCTTCCTTCCCAGTCAAAACACAACCTTCAGACCTCCTGATCTCTCTGTCTACTTTTTCGACAGTGAAGTTTTATCTCACATACCGGGATAGAAAAGCTGTTTCCTCAGATTGCAGACAACCACAAGAATCGGATGGCCGAACTGCCAGCCGTTTGAAAAACTGGAGCACACGTGACAAGCCAACAAAGTGGCGCGAAACGCGAAATGCTTCTGGTTAGCGATTTTGACCAGACGCTCAGCTTTAACGATTCAGGAATTGTCCTGAGCGAGATGCTGGGCATCGGCGGCTTTGAACATCGAGTCGGCGGGCTAGCCAAGATCCACCTGATCCAGCAAGGCGGGGAGCTGCCCTACCTGCTGCTGCATGATCCCGAGTACCGCCGCGTCCGCAAAGAGCACTTGACTGCGGTCGGCAAACGCATTCGCCTCAAGGCGAACATCCAGCTCATGCTGGAGTTGCTGCAGCAGCTCGACGACTATCGTTTTTCTTTCTACGTCGTCTCCGCGGCCCCGGAAGAGGTCATCCAATCGGCGCTGGAGGGTATTGTTGCGCCGGAAAATATCTGCGGCACGCAGTTTCGCTACCATCCCGTCACCGGCGAGATCGAATCGATCATTCGCGTCCCCGCCGGCTACGGCAAAGTGGTGGTCGTGGAAGACTTGCGCACGCGATTGGGGCTCGGCCATGACCGCATCGTCTACGTCGGCGACGGCAGTTCGGACGTCAATGTGATGCTGCACGTCAACCGGCTCGATGGCCTGACGATCGCGGTTTCTGAAAATCCCTTCATCACCCAGATTGCAAAACGAACCATCCTCAGCGATGATGCACTAGGTGTCCTGGTGCCAATCTTGCAGGATGTTGCTGGATGGAATTCGATGCAGGTCCGCTCGTTCTTCAATTCTGGAGGGTTTCCTCTGCAGAATTGGGACCGGGTCCGCACCGACTGGCTGACCATTCGCACCGCCTCGCCCGCTGTGGCTCCCGAATTCGATGGAGGACTGCAATGACAATTGCGTGGTTCGGATGGATGGCGACCGCGGTATTCACAACCTCGTATTTTGTCGCAAAGACATCGACGCTGAAACAGATCCAGGCAGCGGCGGCCTGTCTTTGGATCGTCTATGGAGTCAAGACGAGTTCGACCCCCTTGATCGTGTCCAACCTGATCGTGGTCGCGGCGGTGCTGATTACGTCGCTTCGCAATCGCCCCTCCAATGCCAACTCGCCGCGCCCTGCACCCGCTCTCGGCGCCCAGAAATCCGAACCCGAAGTTTGACGGCCGGGAACGTAGGCACCCCAGGCTCGCATCGCGAAACTGGGACACGCTGCGATCGAGAAACTCTGACCCTTAGCCGGTAACGGCAAAACGCTTGCGCGGTAGGGGTTTCAGAAATAAGCGCGACTGGTTGTACGCCGCTTCGACGGACAGGCCGTACTTCTCGCGGAGCTGGTCCACCTTGCCATGTTCGATGAACACATCGGGCCAGCCGATCCGTACCACCGGGACACGCAGATTTTGGCTGGAGAGATACTCGAGCACCGCGCTGCCAAATCCACCCATCAGCACGTGGTCCTCAAAGGTGACGATCAACCCTACGCGGCGGGCGTATTTTTCCAGCAGGTCCGTGTCCAGCGGCTTGGCGAAACGCGCGTTGATCAGCGCGGCGGAATATCCTTCGCGTTCCAACTGACTGTGAAAGTCTGCCGCCATCGATACCATTGCGCCAAGTCCCCACACCGCGATCTGGCTGCCTTCGCGCAGCACTTCCGCCTTGCCGATGGGCAACGCGACCGGCTGCTCTTTGACGGCAACGCCAGGGCCAACCCCGCGCGGATAGCGAATCGCGGCAGGGCCGTCGTGCTCCACGGCGGTTTGCAACATGTCGGCTAATTCGTCTTCATCCTTTGGGGCCATCACGACGATATTGGGCACGCCGCGCAGATAGCTGATGTCGAACAGTCCATGATGCGTAGGCCCATCGTCGCCAGAAAGGCCGGCGCGATCCATACAGAACACCACAGGAAGATTCTGCAGACACACGTCATGAATGATGGGGTCGTACGCCCGCTGCAGAAACGTCGAGTAGATGGCGCAGAACGGACGCAGGCCTTTCGTCGCCATTCCCGCCGCGAAAATGACGGCATGCTCTTCCGCGATGCCCACATCGAAATAGCGCTTGGGATGGTGCGGGCGAAACAGATCGAGCGCCGTTCCATTCGGCATGGCGGCAGTGATGGCGACCACTTTGTCGTTGTGATCGGCCAGCTTCACCATCGTCTCCGCAAACACTTCTGCGTAGGCCTTCCCGCCAACCGCCTTCGTTTCGCCGGTCTCGGGATCGTACGGCCCCAGTCCGTGAAATTTCTTCTGCTTGTCCAGCGCCGGTTGAAAACCGCGCCCCTTCTGCGTCAACGCATGCAGAATGACTGGCCGGTTTTGCGTCTTCAGAAAGCGGAAAGTTTCAATCAGCAGGCCAAGATTGTGACCGTCGATGGGACCGTAGTAGGTCAGGCCAAATTCCTCAAAGATCAATGACGGCAGCAGCAACCCTTTGGCAGCTTCTTCGGCTCGGCGAACCACATGGCCAACCGTCTTGCCGCCGAACTTCTCAATCAGCCGGCCGGCGCGCTCATGCAGATACGCGTACCGTTCATTGGCGACGATGCGATGCAGATAAGAAGAGATGGCCCCTACATTGCGGTCGATCGACCACTCATTGTCGTTCAGTACAATGATCAGCCGCTTGGTTTGGCTGGCAACATTGTTCAGCGCCTCATAGGAAATTCCGTTCGTAAATGCCGCATCGCCGGCCAGCGCAATCACGTGTTCCTTGCCGCCGTTCAGGTCCCGAGCGACCGCCATGCCCAGCGCCGCCGACAAAGCGGTGCCGGCGTGACCCGCACCGTAGACATCGTGCTCGCTTTCCGAGCGCAGCATAAAGCCGTTCAGGCCCGCTGGCTGACGCATGGTCTCAAAACGCTCGCGGCGCCCGGTCAGCAATTTATGGATGTACGCCTGGTGACTGACGTCGAAAACAAAATGGTCCTTAGGGGTATTGAAGACAACATGCAGAGCCAGCGTCAGCTCCACCACCCCCAGGTTTGGACCCAAGTGGCCGCCCGTCTTCGCCAGCACCGCAATCATGCGCTCGCGTATCTCCTGCGCCAACTGTTCCAGCTGCGGCAGGGCAAGTTGTTTTAAGTCGGCGGGAGAGTCGATCGTATCGAGAATGCTACTCATGTTTGTTTAAAAGCAACTCTAGCTTTCCGCGCGCACATGGAAATGCACCTGCGGTCGCCGGAGGCACATCCCATAGCAAAGTATAGCTGAGAAACATGCACTGGTATCTTTCCAGGACCTGCTTATTCCGACG
>JAJZDO010000408.1 GCA_021805955.1 Acidobacteriota bacterium | reverse complement strand
TCCCGGCCATGTGCGACGGTGTTACTCAGGGTCGCGCGGGCATGGAACTCTCGCTATTTTCTCGCGATGTTATTGCCATGGCAACGGCAGTTGCTCTTTCGCACGATGTCTTTGATGGCGCCCTTTTTTTAGGCGTGTGTGACAAGATCGTACCTGGCCTGTTGATCGCCGCATTGTCGTTCGGCCATCTGCCAGGAATTTTCGTGCCGGCTGGCCCGATGCCGTCAGGGCTGTCGAATTCCGAAAAGTCTAAAATTCGCGAGATGCATGCCGAAGGCAAGGTTGATCGAGCAACATTGCTGGCAGCCGAATCCGCAGCCTATCATGGAGCGGGAACGTGTACTTTCTACGGCACCGCTAACTCAAACCAGATGTTAATGGAGATCATGGGATTGCAGCTGCCAGGGGGGTCGTTTGTGCATCCCGACACAGAGCTGCGAGACGCGCTAACGGCGGCGGCTGCCCGTCAGCTACTGCAGATAACGAAAGGGCGCAATGGTTTTACGCCCATCGGTGAAATTGTAGATGAGCGTGCAATTGTTAACGGCATCGTCGGCTTGCTGGCAACCGGCGGCTCTACCAACCATACAATTCACTTGATTGCGATGGCCCGAGCAGCAGGGATTCAGATCGACTGGGGCGACTTTGCGGATCTCTCCGATGTTGTGCCGCTTCTCGCGCGGATTTATCCGAACGGAACGGCCGACGTGAACAGCTTCGAGGATGCTGGTGGGATGCCGGTATTGATCGGGTCGCTGCTTGATCATGGTTTGCTGCATGACGACGTACGGACGGTATGGGGGCAGGGCCTGTCTTCCTATCGAGCGCGCCCCCGTATGGTTGGAAGGAGCCTGGTTTGGCATGATGTTGTAACCAGGAGTTCGGACATGACGATTCTGCGGAACGTAGACGCGCCGTTTTGCTCAAATGGAGGAATCCGGATTCTGGTAGGCAATGTGGGCCGAGCAGTTACCAAAGTTTCCGCGATCAGCGCAACGAATCGGGTTATAGAGGCGCCTGCGTTGGTATTCCGCAACCAAGAGAGCTTTCTTGCGGCATTCAGGGATGGGAAGCTGCATCGTGACGTCGTCGTGGTGGTGACACATCAGGGACCGGCGGCAAACGGGATGCCGGAGTTGCACAAGTTGATACCACCGCTCGGGGTTTTGCAGAATCTCGGGTTTGCTGTTGCTTTGGTAACGGACGGGAGGATGTCAGGTGCATCCGGCAAGGTTCCGGCTGCGATCCATGTTACGCCGGAAGCCGCGTGCGGCGGAGGGATCGGCAAAATCCGCGATGGAGATGTCGTTCGGTTGGATACGGAAGGCAACACGCTGACCGTCCTGGTGGATGCAGCGGAGTTTTCCGCGCGAGAGTCTGCGGACGTGGATCTTTCGGCAAACCAGTTTGGGACCGGGCGGGAATTGTTTTCCTGCTTCCGGCGGAGTGTTTCAGCGGCCGACCAAGGAGCGAGCGTCTTCACATGAGGGACCAGAACAGAATCCTGCAAACGGTGCTTGATGCGAATCCGGTGATCCCTGTTGTCACTATTGAGGATCCTGATCTAGCGGTTGCGTTGGCACGGGCCTTGCTGGCCGGTGGGATTTCGGCGATTGAGGTGACTCTGCGGACCGCGGGGGCCATTGAAGCCATCAAGACCATCGCGAAAGCCGTCCCGGAAATTGCGGTTGGGGCGGGAACCGTCCTGACGCCGGCGCAATACGCGCTGGCGGCAACGTCTGGCGCGAGATTTTGCGTGGCACCCGGGGCCAGCCCGGCACTGCTCGAAGCTGCAGAGGCGAGCGCGGTACCACTGCTTCCCGGTGCGATGACCCCAACGGAAGTGCTGTCCCTGCTGGAGCGCGGGTATCGGTTGCAGAAGTTCTTTCCGGCTGAGCCAGCGGGAGGGGTCGCAATGGTGCAGGCGATGGCCTCGCCAATTCCGGCGGTACGATTCTGTCCGACAGGAGGGGTTACCGTACAAAATGCGTTTCGTTACTTGAGCTTGCCCAACGTGGTTTGCGTCGGTGGGTCTTGGGTCGCGCCAGAGACAATGCTGCAATCCCGAGATTTTTCTGGAATCACCCGCTTGGCTTCGGCTGCGGCCGGCTTGCGGGTTTCGTGAACCCGAAACGGGAGATCTGGCAGCCGCGGAGGGAGCCTCTGCCGCCGCATTTCAGCATGCCAGGGTGGAGAGAGGCACTTTGGCGAGGCGCCCGAATGCGGTGCCCATCGTGTGGCAGGGCGTCAGCTTTTAGAGGATTTTATCGGATACGAGAACGATGTCCGCTCTGCGGGGCGGAGCTGGGGAGAGTGCCCTGTGACACGCTGCCTGCGTATCTTTCGATCAGCGTAGGTCTTGCGGTGATTGGTTGGGGGCTGATTGTCGCGGATCGGGGAGGACGCCTCGGATATGCCCGGTCCATCGAGATCTTTGTTCCCGCCGCCATAGGGCTTCAGCTCCTGATTTTGCGGCCGATAACGGGCGCCGTTCTGGCCTTGATGATGAAAAATGACATGTGGCGGGACTAGGCGCGTTGGCATAGGCTGTGCCGATAACGGGACATTAGAGCGTGATTGGTTTTAGTTGAATCGTGGGATTTCCGAATCGGCGAATGAGTGATTCAAACTTCTGGCTGGAACTGGAGGCCAGCCATGATGGCGAGAGCTTATT
>JAJZDO010000205.1 GCA_021805955.1 Acidobacteriota bacterium | reverse complement strand
CGCCGGCAAGTTTCTATCTCGCCGTTTTACGCGCATTTTTCCTTTGTATTGGATCTTGACCGTTGTTGTTATTGCTGAGTCCCAACTGGGCAGGCATCCCATTGCCTGGCACAGCGTTTCTTGGCTCGCCACCGCGGGGCTGTTCCCCTCGTGGAGCTATCCGTCCGCCTCGCCCATCCTGTCCTTAGGTTGGAGTCTGATTTTTGAAATGTACTTCTACTACGTGTTGGCTGCCTGGATGGCAATCCAACCGCGTCACCTGGTGCGAAATACGATCCTCTTTCTGAGCGCGATGGTCGCATTGGGAGCAGTTGTGGGCCTGTATCGTCCACTGTTGATTATCTGGTCGAACCCAATCCTGCTGGAATTTCTTTTCGGGTGCGTCATTGGGCAGATATATGCCCGGAACAACGGACTGCGGACCCCTGCGAGGATCATGACCGGTCGCTCGCTGACGGCGTTGGGCGCGGCCGTTCTAACGACAACCCTATTCACCGGATATAGCACGATAAATTTCGAGGGCATGGTTTTGAATGGACTCAGCAGTTGGTTGCGCGTTGGCCTTTGGGGTGTGCCGTCGGGGTTGCTGGTGCTGGGAGCGGTTCTCTGGTCCCCGGCAATGCAATCCAAGCCGGCACGTTTCCTCGTACTCCTGGGTGACGCATCCTACTCCATCTATTTGTGTACGAACCCGACGCGCAGCATGGTCGAACATTTCTGGCGTTTTTTCGGCCGTTGGGGTGGCGATGTTGGAGTTGTGCTGTGCCTGCTGTCGTGCTTGGCAGTTGGACTGCTGTGTTACCTTGCGATCGAGCGACCCATCATGCGCTTCTTCCATAACTGGTATAAGCAGCTTCCCTTCTCTGCAAAAGATCGAAGCAAAGCTGCTTCTTAGAGCACAGCATCAATTCCTGGCTGGAAATGTTCACGTTCTGAAACTTATTCCCGAACACAAAAACCTTTGTAACTTACTAGGATTTCCGATGTCTAATGTTTGTAGGCAGTAGCGAGGTGCGACCGTATGTTGATTCGTAAACCGTCAGATATTCCGTCGTCCCAGATCACCTCGAAATCCGATTACATGAACCGTCGTAAGTTTATGGCGGGCGCTGCTGCCGTGGGCGTGGCTGCACTGGGTGCAGATTTGCTGAAAAATATTGCTTCTCCGCGCAACGCCGTGCATGCCACCACAAAGCTGTCGACAATTCCCAGCAAGTATTCGACCTCCGGAGTGACGCCGACATCTTTTGAAGACATCACGACCTATAACAATTTTTATGAATTCGGTACCGACAAGGCAGATCCCTCGCACAACGCGTGGCGGCTGAAGACCAGTCCCTGGAGCGTAAAGGTTGAAGGCGAGGTAAAGAGCAAAAAGGAATTCGATATCGACGCATTGATGAAGATGCATCCCCTGGAAGAGCGCGTCTACCGGCATCGCTGCGTGGAGGCGTGGAGCATGGTGATTCCCTGGATCGGCTACTCGTTTTCGGAGTTCATCAAGCAATGCGAGCCGCTCTCCTCCGCGCGCTATGTGCAGTTTCTCTCGCTCGACGATCCGAAAGAAGAGCCCTGGATCAACTCTGTCAGTCTCGACTGGCCCTATTCCGAGGGCCTGCGCATGGATGAGGCCATGAACCCGCTGACGCTGTTCACCTTTGGCCTGTACGGACAGACCCTGCCGAACCAGGACGGCGCTCCCGTGCGCATTGTGTTGCCGTGGAAATACGGTTTCAAGTCGGCCAAGTCCCTGGTCAAGATTCGCTTCGTGAAAAGACAGCCGCGCACCACCTGGAATGAGTCCGCGCCCAACGAGTATGGCTTCTATTCCAACGTCAATCCAAACGTCGATCATCCGCGATGGAGCCAGAAATATGAGCGCGTCATCGGCGCGCCCTTCTGGAAAGCGCGCCAGCCCACGCTGATGTTCAACGGCTACGGCGATCAGGTCGCGTCCATGTATACGGGAATGGACCTACGCAAAAACTTCTGAACTCGCCCGCCCATGTCCAGACGCCTCATCGTTGCGCTCAAATTCGTAGTGTTTCCCGCTTGCATGGTTCCGCTGGGAGTGCTGGTCTACCAGGGATTCACCAACACGCTTGGCCCCGATCCGGTGGCGACCATTACCCACACTACCGGATTTTGGACGCTCTACTTTCTGCTTATCTCGCTCACCATCACCCCCATCCGCCGCTTGAGCAGCCGCCTGGTCTGGCTGATTCGCTTTCGGCGCATGTTCGGGCTGTTTGCCTTCTTCTACGGCACGCTGCATCTGACGACCTATGTGTGGCTCTTCTCCAACTTCAACGCGCATGAAATGCTGCATGACATCGGGAAGCGGCCCTTCATCACTATGGGAATGTTGGGCTGGTCCTGCTTGCTGATGTTAGCGGCGACATCCACCACATGGTCGATTCGCAAACTGGGCGGCAGGCGCTGGACGATGCTGCATCGCCTGGCCTACGTTGCCGCCGCTGCCGGCGTCATCCACTACTGGTGGATTGTAAAAACCGGCGTGCGAACTCCGTGGAAGGTGACAGTCGTGCTCGCCGTACAGCTGCTGGCGCGCGTACTATGGATGGCCAAGGAAACTGCGCGCAAACGCAAGGTCTCCGTCGCTGCCTAACAGTTTCCGCGCAGTTCGATGGCTCTCCGCACAGGTTCGAAGGTGGT
>JAJZDO010000039.1 GCA_021805955.1 Acidobacteriota bacterium | reverse complement strand
TCGTTGGGAAGGTCTTCTTCGGGAAGAAAATTGCGACCGAGGACAGGCGTAATTCCCAGCGTGGGCAGGAAATTCTGCGCCACCCGCGCGCATTGAAGCGATACCGGCCTGGCCTCTGTCAGGATGCAGTCGCCCACGCCTTGTTCAAAGGTGAGCGACGAGAAGGGTTTCTGGTTGTCGCGCCACTCATAAAAAAATCCGCCCAGGGTAAACTCCTGGCGTTCGAGCGAATGTACCAGCCCCACCGAGACAAGGCGATCATCCTGCGCATAAGGAAGAGCGCGAAAGAGTATGCGGTCCACAACGCTGAAGACCGCAGTCGTGGCGCCGATGCCCAGTGCGAGGGTGACAATCGCGGTCACAGCAAAGGCGCGGTTGCGACGAAAGCCGCGCAGCGCGTAGCGCACATCGCGCAGCAGGTTTTCGAGGAATGGGATGGTGCTACGTTCGCGGCAAGCCTGCTTGGTCTGTTCCACGCCGCCGAGCTTCAGAATTGCGTCGCGTCGCGCCTGCTGCGGGGTCATGCCAGCGCGCAGGTTGTCTTCGATGTGAAACTGGAGATGACTCTCCATCTCCGCGGCAAGCTCGCGCTCCCGCCGCTGCGAGCGGAAGAGGCCAGCCAACCGAAACATCCATGCGCGCAATCGCTTCATGTTCGATTTCCTCCAGATTCTCTATTCAGCCCGCAGCGCCTGCATGGGATCGGTCGAGGCTGCACGTTTTGCTGGCCACCAGGCGGCAAATAGCCCGGTCAGCAGCAGCACACCGGACATGGCCACTATCGTGAATGAGTCGCGAGGGGCAACTCCAAACAACAGACTGCGCAGTAGCTGCGCTCCGGCAAGCGATGCAGCAATACCGAAAACCATGCCAACGACCACAAGCATGCCTGCCTCTAGCAGCACCATACGCAGAATGTCGTCGCGCTGTGCGCCCAAAGCCATGCGCACGCCAATGTCCTTGGTTTGTCGCGCAACGGTGTAGGACATCACTCCATAAAGCCCTGCGCCACCAAGCACCAGCGAAGTCAGTCCGAAGATCGACAGCAGCATCATCATAAAGCGCTGCCGCGCAACGGATGTTCGGATAACATCCCGCATGGGCTCTACGTTGAGCAGTGGAATGTGCGCGCTGTACATGAATATGCGGCGCGCAGATGTCACGACATTCACCTGTGAGGACTTGGTGCGCACGATCCAACTCGCACCTGCCAATCCAATTCCAATGCCCGTCTGAGCCATACGATCAGGAATTTGCGCCGCAGGAAGATACAAAATTTCGGGTGCAGGTGCGTCCAAACCTTCCTGCTTCGTATCACCTACTACGCCCACGATTTGACGCATGCCATCTTCAAATTCAGGCCCCATCACCGCGCCAATGCGAATGTGCTGGCCTATCGGGTTCTGCTGTTTGAAATAGTCACGCGCAATCTGCTGGTTCACAATTACAACCGGCTCTGACCCATGCGTGTCGGATGTGCGGAATCTTCGTCCCTCCACGAGAGGAATACCAAGCGCATCGAAATAATGGGCGCTGATTGTCAGGTAATCAGCCTCGCCGCCTGAACCCTGCTGTCCAGCAGGCCGACCCATAATGTCGAACGGGAGGTCAGGAACAATTTGTGTCGGAAGGCTCCTCACTGCGGCAGCCGATGCAACACCTGGCAACGCCTCAAGACGAGCCGCCAACGCATCCAAACGTTGTCCCTGCGCAGCGCTTGTCGCTGTCAGGCCATCGTTAAACGCTGTTTTGAATGTGACCACATTTTCTGCGCTGAAGCCGGGAGGTGTGTGAATGAGCTTCCAGAAGCTGGTCAGCAACAGGGCAGCAACTACCAACAACATGAGAGAAATTGCCACCTCGGCAACAACCAATGATTTTTGGGCGAAATTGCGTCCAACAGCTACATGTGCTGAGTTCATCCGCAACGACTCGTTCAGTTGAGTGCGACGACTTTCAAGGGCAGGCACGAGGCTGAAAAGCAATGCGCAGGCGATCGTAAGTGATGCGGCGAATCCCAAGGCAGGTGTACCCATATGCAGCGTGGTGAAGCTTGGTAATTCCAGCGGACTCAGGTGCACCAAGGCTGGCGTCGCCAACCGTGCAAACAGGATTCCCGCCACGCCGCCAAAGATACAAAGGACTGCATTCTCCACCAGAAGTTGACGCAGGATTCTCCAGCCGGAAGCACCCAATGCGACGCGTAGGCTCATTTCATGACGCCGCGCGATAGCGCGTGTCAGCAGCAAGCTGAGAATGTTGGCAGACACAATCAGCAGCACAAGGCCGACCGCGCCCATCAGCATCTCCAACGCAGGCCGCACTTGGCCTACCAGCGAATCATGCAGATCGAGCACGCGCACGGATTCATATTGACCCCAGAGGTCCGGGTACGTGTTCTTGAACTCCAGCAGCACGCGCTTCAGGTCATCCTCAGCCTGCGCCCGTGTCACGCCGGGTTTTATCCGCGCAACGAAGTTGTAGTCGTTGCTGTGGTCCTCCGGGCTTTCTGCGATCTGAAGGGGCGTCCACACGTCCACCTTCGCATCCAGGCGAAACTTCGGATTCGCCACGCCGATGACCGTGTACTCCTCGTTGCCCAGAGTAATTGCCCGTCCAACGATGTTTGGATCTCCGCCAAAGCGTTGCCGCCAGGTCGCATTGCTGCTGATTGTG
>JAJZDO010000633.1 GCA_021805955.1 Acidobacteriota bacterium | reverse complement strand
GCTTTAGATTCAACAGCGTCGTGCCCGGTTGCTTTGCATCTCGTATGTCGCGTGCATCCACTCTAATTGAGTCTACGGCAGGACAGCCAACGCGGATATGCATTTGGGAATCTAAGCCCTTTTGCATTGTTTGGATGATAATTCGGTGACCCATTGATTGCTCCACCTGGCCTTTTGAAGATTATTTGTGTGTCGATGCTCGGAATCGCGCTTACATGCCCTAGCTATGGGCAGACCTACACGGTGGGGTCGAGCGACTCTGCCCAACCGCAGAAAAAAGCCGCTCAAAAAGAGCGCCGCCCACAAACGCAGCCCGCCCCCCAACAGCTGGGGTGGGGATCGAATATTCAGAATGCTCGTCTTGCCAACGCTGCTCAGATGGCTTTGCGTCAGGGAAATCATGCGCTGGCGGTTGCGTATGCGCAAAAAGCTGCACAAGCTGCGCCAGAAGATGCGCAATTATGGTTCCTGCTCGGTTACGCGGCGCGCCTCGACGGCAATTTCCAACTGTCCGTAGACTCCTACAATCATGGTCTTCGCGTGAGTCCGTTGTCTGTAGAAGGGCTCTCCGGTCTCGCACAGTCGTACAGCCTGATGGGACGAATCGATGATGCCGAGCATCTTCTGAAACAGGTAATCGCGTCCAACCCACAGCGCAGGGACGATGTCCTGTTGCTGGGAAATCTTTACATGAGATCTGGGGACTATACCGGCGCACTCGACTGGCTGCTGCGAGCAGAGCGGATGAAGCCTGACGCGCGCTCGGAATTGCTGCTGGCGATTTCCTATGAGCACCTGAAGCAAATGGATCAGGCCAATCACTATCTTGAACTGGCCAAGCGTCGTGCGCCGAACAATCCCGAGGTTCAGCGATCATTGGCGGGATACTACCGGCAGATGGGAAGGTACCCCGAGGCAATCGCAGCCCTCAAATCGATCCGCAATCCTAAACCGGACATAAGGGCTGAGCTGGCGTACACCTATCAACTGGATGGCAAGCGGGACGATGCTGCCAAACAATACGCCGAAGCCGCCAATGCACTGCCTAAAAATCTGGATTACCAGCTCTCCGCAGCACAGGCTGCGGTGGCTGCAGGTTCGATAGAGCATGCGGACTCATTTCTTCAGCGGGCTGCAGGGCTCAATGCCGACTCGTACCGGCTGCACGCCATCCGCGGAGAGATTGCGCAACTTCAGGACCATCCAAACGACGCGGTGCGGGAATACACCACCGCGATCGCCCACCTACCCGCAAGCCCTGTGGAGGGGCCATTATATGGCATTCAACTTCACATCGACTTGATGCAGCTTTACCGGAACCTGAACGATGACAGTGGCGTGCAGCAGCAGCTCAAAATCGCGGAAGCGGCGATCGGCACGCTTGACGAACGCGGAGCGGATAGAGCGTCGTTTCTAAGACTTCGGGCTTTGATCAAGATGAATGCCGGCAACCTCGACAGCGCGTTGAACGATATCAAGGAAGCGCTGGCGATTAGCCCGCACGATCCAAATAATCTTCAGCTCGATGGAGATCTGCTGGTGAAACTCGGGCGCACCGAAGACGCGATTGCAGCCTACAAGCAAATCCTCGCAATCGATCCTCGAAATCGATTTGCGCTCACATCGCTTGGGTATGCGTCACGCGTGGTGGGACGCGATGCGGAAGCAAGAGAATATTTTGAGCGGCTGGCAAAAGCGTATCCGTCGTTGTACGTGCCGTATCTTGCGCTAGGGGATATGTACACGGCCCACCATGAGTTCGGGAAGGCAGAGGCATCCTATCGCAAAGCATTTGCTCTTGCTCCCAGGAATGCATTGATCGTGGCTGGAGGAATGAATGCTGCGATTGAAGGGCAAAAGCTTGAATTAGCCGGGCAGTGGTTGAGCCGCGCGTCGAACGAGATGCAGCAGGAACCCCAGGTGCTGAAACAAAGGGAGAGATATTTGCGTTTGCAGGGCCACTATCAGGAGTCCGCCGAAGTGGGCCAACAAGCGATGAAGGCACTGCCGCAAGACCGAGATGTCGTTGTCTATCTCGGCTATGACCTTCTGCAACTGCAAAAGTACGAGGAGTTGGCAAAGCTGACGTCGCAATACTACAACGTCTTCCCAAAAGACTCCGACATCCCGCTATTGGCCGGCTATGTCGACAAGAATGACGGGCAATTGGATAAGGCGCTACAAGACTTTACGGAGGCCTTACACCGTGACCCCAACGTTGCTACGGCCTACGTGAACCGGGGATATATGTACAACGATCTGCACAAGCCCGAGGCGGGGGCAGCAGATTTCCAAGCAGCGATCAAGCTCGACCCAAACGACGGCCAGGCGCGTCTTGGACTCGCGTATGCATACCTCGATATGGGTAGGGCCCAGGCTGCGGTGCATGAATCGCAACTGGCAGAAAAAGCGATGGGCGACTCTGAACTTGTCCACGTGATTCGCGCGACCGCGTACGGGCGGCAGGGCATGCTGACGAAAGCCGTGGATGAATATCATGCCGCGTTGAAATTCGCTCCGAACGATGGAAGCCTCTACCTGGGGCTTGGGAATGCGTTGTTCGCCGAGCGGCGCTATCACAATGCCGTGGACGAGCTGCTGATTGCGCAAAAGCTGATTCCTGACAGCGCTGTTGTTTACGGATTGCTGGCACGAGCGTACGCAGAGCTGCAAGAGCGGCAGCAAACATTGCAGTACGTTCAATTGGCCGAGCAGCATGCAGAGCAAACGCACAACACCGAGAACCCCGGTGAATTAAGCGAAATATATGTATCGACCGGGCAGGCTTTGAGCATGATCGGCGACCAGAAAGGCGCGATGATGCGGTTTCGCAAAGCGCTCTCCACCCCGCACAGCGATCGCGTCAGTGTGCGACTTGCCATTGCCAGTGTGATGGCACAGCAGGACCATGGGGGGGATGCGGAGAGACAGATTGCGCTGGCCTTTATGGAGGCTGATGCCGGAGACACTGCGCCCGCAACCGGAAGCGAATTCATTCAGGCTGCGGACATATTCCGTCAACTGCATGAGTATCCCCTTTCCGTGACCTACCTTGGACGTGCCAGGGCAGCCGGAGCGCCGGATATCTCTGTGCGGATTGGACTGGCCAGCACGTATCTCGCGCTGGGAGACACCACCAGAGCGTCCGCTGAGTTATCGGCCGTCGATGCCGAGGATCGAGGATCGAATTACCAGTATCTGATTGTGCAGGCCAACATCTACCAGCAGCAACATCAAGGTCCGCAGGCGCTGACAGCGTTTGCGCAAGCCGCCAACGCCGCGGGAGAAGATCAATCCGCACAACAGGCTCTTCTTCAGGCCGGCGCGGACGAGGGATACATAATAAATTCCAAATTGAGCGTGCTGACGAATCTTTCCGTTGAACCGACATTTGAAGATACGACCGTATATGTTCTGGACTCGAAGCTGGATCAGATTGTGCCGGTGCCGCCCACCGACATCGCTCAGCTTCCGCCGCTTCGCTCATCGCTTGTCTCTCAGGGGATGGGAGCGTTTCATCTACATCTCGGAAATTTCATGCCCACCAGCGGATTTTTCCAAATCAGAAACTCTCGCGGCCAGATATCTGTCCCTGCAACCAGTTCCATCGTCAACCGCGATACGACGGATTACATTGGCAGTTTCGGGGTGAATCCATCAATTCGACTGGGACGTAATGTAGCGACGCTGAACAGCGGTATTCAAGGCACGATTCGCCGCGATTCTGAGTCTCCGCTACAGATGAACCAGAACCTGTTTCGCGCGTTTACCTATGTATCGACGACTTCCTTCTTCAATGCCGTGTCCGCAAGCGGTTATTTGATTTACGAATTCGGCCCGTTCACCGAGAGCAATATCCATTCACGAGGTTTGGCTGCGTCTGTCGACTTCCGTGTAGGACGACCCTGGGGAAAGAATGCCTTGGTGACAGGATGGGGGGCAAACGACCAGAAGTTCACGCCGGTAGGGATCGAAGATTACTTTACCTCTTCTTATGTTGGACTTGCGCGCAGGTTTTCTGAGCAATGGAACGCCCAAGGTGTTGTGGAAGACGTACGAGCATGGCGAATCGTAAGCCCACGCTCAGGAATTGCGCAGGCTGTACGAGTGGCCGGAACCGTTAATTTCTCTCCGACGCCGTCCTGGAACCTGCAGGCATCAACTGCGTACGAAAGTACCAGAAGTTATCACGCCTACGACGCAACTCAAAACGGCTTTTCCGTCTCTTATACAAAAGCCCTCCACCACACGTTCAACGACAACACAGGAGAAGTCAACGCGCAGTATCCGCTTCGTTTTTCAGCGGGATTCGGACAGGAAGCATTTTTCAACTTCACGCCCGGGAAGAACCAACAATTCATACCGTATATAAGCATCACAATATTCTGAGGTAGCATTGATGAAAATTTGCCTAGTTGCGACATTTCCACCAAGCGGGCGACAGTTGAATGAGTATGCTTTTCACGTCGCCCGGGAATTGCAGGGCATTCCCGGCGTCGAGTTGACCATCCTTGCCGATGAACTGACCCACTATGAATTTGCTACCGACGCCGACGGCAACCCGATCAGCGGGCAGCAACAATCGGAATTGCCAGGCTTTAACGTGGTCCGCTGCTGGAAGTTCGGAAGCGTCGGAAATCCGGTGCGTCTATTGAACGTCATTCGCAGGGTGAAGCCCGATGTCGTGTGGTTCAATCTCGTCTTCTCCAGCTTTGCGACGCCGGAGAATCCATTTGCCGCGTTTTTCGGGCTCTCGGCACCCGCTCTCATCAGGGCTTGCGGATTTTATACACACGTCACGCTGCATCACATCCTTGAGCACGTCGATTTCGCAGCCGCTGGAGTGCGCCGGGAACGGATACTGCGCATGGGTAGTCGCCTGGCCACACGAGCTTTGCTGAGAGCGCATTCGGTCTCTGTCCTGCTTCCACATTACCGTCGAACACTGGTGGAGAAGTACTCTGCGCAAAACGTTCTGTTGGGCACGCATGGAACGTTCGCACCAACTCCCACTCCTCCAGATTTTACGAAGCGCGGAAACCCGGAGCTTCGCATGCTGGCGATCGGACACTGGGGCACGTACAAACGGCTGGAGACGCTGATGGAAGCTTTCCCGGCTGTTCTGAAGAAGGTCCCGAATGCCAAGCTGATCGTGGCAGGAGCCAATCATCACACGAAACCTGGCTATTGGGAATCCATACGCGAGGCACAACCGAAACATTTGCCGATTGAATTCCGCGGATATATCGCGGAAGAAGACATTCCTGAACTTTTTCGAACAACTTCCGTTCTGGTGATGCCTTACGACTCCGCAACTGGATCGAGTGGTCCAGCCCATCAAGCATGCGAATACGGAATTCCAATCGTTTGTGCCGACATCTCCGATCTTCGAGAAATGGCCGTAGACGAAGACATGGCTGTCAGCTTTTACAAAGTTGGCGATGCGCCCCATCTTGCGAGGGAACTCACGGCTATTTTGCAGTCCCCGGAACTGCAACACAGCATGGCCGAGCACAACTATGCGGCAGGAGTCCAGATGACGATGGGCAACATCGTGCGCAATTATCTTCGCTGGTTCGAGCTGAAGCGGTACCAACGAGAGTGCAATAAAGAAGCTCTCCCATGGAGTGAGCGGGGGGGGCTTCGTTCTCTGTTTTCGAATTCCGGTGAGAGATCGTCTTCAAGACCCTTCGCCGGAGACGGGAATGGCGCGGACGGTCGCCGCCACCGCGGACCAGATGGAAATCGCGACTTGTCTGTAGACTTCGCAAATCGTCTTACCTGGCACAAATTAGAAACTTCCATGGACTCGCCGGATACGGATCGGTATCCGGTCAGTCCGACCCTCGAAAGCGAGCTTTGAGCATGGCTTGAGGATCCCGCTTGTTCAAATTAATCAGTACGTTACAGAACAGAGTCGCCTGTGCGGGATGGGCGTGCTTGGTTTCCATTTGGGCAAAGTGTGCCTCACGCGCCCATCAAACGTGCAAAATTTTGCGCATAAAATAGAGTGCGAATGTCAGCATTTTCAAACATTTCCAAATAGGAGCGGTGCATGGCAGCTACCTGTTGAGATCAAGGGGATGTGGCATTGCGCTTGCATGGTAATGTGGTGTACAAAATCGAGTTGCTCAAAAGATCCAGGATGACGGTCGCCACTTTCCCCATGCGACGGGCTCGCATGGCAATCGTGCATTCCAGTCCGTCAACTACGTATTGATGGGATACAGAACGGTATACCGGGCGAGATGTGCGCGCTTGGTTTTGCATATAGATTTCGTCGCGGCTATTTGAGGCATCGTTCGTGGCGCGGATATGGAAAGTAGAACGCAATGATGAAGACCCAATTTCCTTTGTTACGGTTTCGCCATCTTTACCGGATGGTGATGTTGTCCTGTCTCCCACTGCTGCTGATGTTCACCGGATGCGCCAATGTCGGCAAGATCGGGAGCTCCGCTCCGCCACCCACAGTCAGCATCACGGCCAACCCCACCTCCATTACTTCGGGAAGTTCGTCCACGCTAACCGTGACTGCGAGCAATGCCACAGCGGTGACGATCACAGGAACCGATGGCAGCTCGTACACCCTCCAGCCGACCGGTGGAACACAATCCGTCAAGCCGACTGCGACAACGACGTACACCGCGACAGCAACCGGAAATGGAGGAACTGTCTCTACGACCGTAACTATCACGGTAGCAGCGGCATTGCCCCCGGCGCCAACCGTCAACATCATTGCAAATCCCGCATCCATCGCGTCGGGAAGTTCGTCCCTATTGACGGTGACTGCGACCAATGCCACAGCGGTGACGGTGACTGGAAGCGATGGCAGTTCGTACACCCTGCAGTCCACCGGCGGAACACAATCCGTGAGCCCCGCAACGACAACGACTTACACTGCGACCGCGACCGGTGCTGGAGGCAAGAACACTGCCACTGCGGTCGTTACAGTGACGGCAGTTACGGTGGCACCGACGGTTGCCATCACCGCCAATCCTACCTCAGTGACCGCGGGGAGCTCGTCGATTTTGACGGTGGCTGCGACGAACGCTACGGGAGTTGTGGTAACCGGGAGCGACGGTAGTTCATACACGCTGGCGGCAAGCGGAGGAACACAGGCGGTCAGTCCGAAATCCACCACCACCTACACAGCCACCGCAACCGGGGTTGGAGGAACGGCCACAAAAACTGCGACGGTGACGGTGACGGCAAATCCGGCACCGACCGTCACAATCACAGCCAATCCAGCATCAATAACGCCCGGAAATTCGTCGACTCTTACCGTGACTACTTCGAATGCCACACAAGTTGTGATCAACGGGAGCGATGGCAGCAGCTATACTCTGCCGTCGCCAAATTCATCGCAAACCGTCAGCCCGACGAAGACGACCACCTACACAGCGACCGCGACCGGACCTGGGGGGACGACGACCTCCCCGACGCCTGCCACGGTCACCGTCACAGCAAATCCGGCGCCGACCGTCAGCATCGTCGCGAATCCAACATCGATCGGGCCGAACAGCTCATCCACTTTGAGCGTGACTGCCACGAATGCCACTCTGGTGACGATCACCGGAACGGACGGCAGTTCGTATACCCTGTCGACGAGCGGGGGAACGCAAACTGTAAGCCCGACCTCGACGACCACCTACACTGCAACAGCGACCGGGGATTCAGGCACTACCCCCGCAACTAGCGAGACGACTGTAGAGGTTTGCCCATCAGGAACAACCTGCGACATCGACCACGTCATCTTCATGATGCAAGAGAACCGTACGTTCGACACTTACTTTGGCATGCTGAATCCATACCGCCAGGCGAACGGCTGGAACATTGGCGACGACGGCAAGACTTACAACGTGGATGGCATCGACGATAAATTGACCACCATCAGCAACAAGGATGACGAAGGCGACGTTTACACACTTTTTAAATTCACAACCACTTGTATCGACGATGAGACGTCAGATTGGCTGGCAAGCTATGGAGACGTCAATACTTACAATTTCCTCACTACACGTCCGATCCTGATGGATGGCTTCGTCCACAACGCTGAAGGCTACGCCAAGAGCTGCCTCAAGTCTGGCTCCTGTTCCGGCAATTTCACCGATCTGACCGGGCAGCGTGCGATGGGATATTACGACCAGGGGTTCCTTAACTACTACTACTACATGGCATCCCAATTCGCGTTGTCTGATCGCTGGTTTTCTCCGGTGTCCAGCAAGAGCGTCTCCAATCGCATCGCGACCTTTACAGGAGGTACCACTCAAGGTTTGGTCAAAGACCCGGGCAGCGATGACCACGTAGGCGCGCTGAATATACCGACTATTTTCCAAGAGCTTGACACGGCAAAGGTGTCATGGAAAATTTACTACACCGACACCCAGGGCTTTTGCTTCGCAGACGCCACTTGTCCTGGCGGGGTCAACGCCGCCTACCCAGCGACCTACTTCTCCCGCTTCACCTATGCGTACCAATATTTGTATGAAAATACAACCGGAGCCCCCTGTACCCCGCCCACGCTGCCATCCAGCGTCGTCGGCGATACAACGAATTCCTTCTGCATCGATCCGGATCGTATTGCCCCGTTGTCGCAGTATTACACCGATCTCGCCGCCGGCACGCTTCCGAGTTTCGCCTTCATTGAAGCTGGCTTCGGCCTCAACGACGAGCATCCTGGGTCCTCCTCATCGATCCTGCTCGGCCAGCAGCAGGTGGCGAAGGTTATCAATGCCTTCATGGCCAGCCCGGAATGGAAGGACTCCGTCTTCTTCCTCAGCTACGACGAGGGCGGCGGCCCGTACGATCATGTACCGCCGGTGCCTGGCCACTCAAACGACTACACCGATGCGTCGCTGGGAACGATACCGGATATTTCAACGATCTCTGTGAATCCAGACCTCTACAACCCGTGCGTGCCACCGACACCCGGAACACCAACGCTCCATTGCGACTTAGCGCTGACTGATCCAGGAGCCAATCCGGAGGATGCCGCGGCTGTCTATGGCTTTGCCGCCCAACTTGGCTTCCGGCTGCCGAATATGATCATCTCGCCCTTCACCCGGCGGCACTACGTTTCGCACATCCCAATGGACCATACGGCGGTGATCAAGTTTGTGGAGAACCGGTTCATTGGCCCTAACGCGCATCTGACTGCGCGCGATGCCGCGCAGCCTAACCTGCTGAACTTCTTCGATTTTAATAACGTTCCATGGGCTACACCGCCGCCGCCGCCGACACCGGTAGACCCAAGCGGTACCTGCACCCCAACGAGCATGGGGGGGCCGTGAGTCCATGGGTTGTTGCGCGAGATGTATTCAAAGCTGATGGAGGCGCAATTTGTCGGATTCAGAACTGTTCTCGGTTCTTTTTAGCCTTTTACTTCTGGTCGGCCTAGCCGCGATTTCTCACACGGATCGATTTCATCGGACAGCTCGGCGGTCTGATAGGGCAGAAAGGTGTCTCGTTAGGTCTCGGAGCAGTCTTCAGTCTGGGTTTGGCGCTTTCGTAGAGGTTTTTTCGGGCTCGAAGCATGATTTTCCGCATAAGCTCCGCCGAACCGATTGCCGGCTGCTGTGGAAAAAGGTGGTTGGTCGGAGGCAGTCGGCTTCAGCAGCGCAACGC
>JAJZDO010000870.1 GCA_021805955.1 Acidobacteriota bacterium | reverse complement strand
GCCACTTATTCGGATAACCGATCTTATTGGTGATCAGATCCAGTTTCTGAATGGCCTTCACTTTTGTCTCAGGGCTCATCCAGCTAAGTGTGGTCAAGTCTTTGTTCATGGCCGCTTCAATCGCTTTCACCATGTCCAGAGTCTGTTGTTTGCTATTCCCGGCAAAATACTTGTCGACGTACACCTTGCCCAGCGCTTCGCCCAGCGCGGAGTTGGTGGCGCTCACGCAGCGCTTCCAGCGAACCTGCATCTGCGGAATGCCGCTCAATTTGCGGCCATAGAAATCGAAGCTCTCATCGTCGAAGGCCTTGGGCAAACGGGATGCGAAGGAGTCGAGCAGATGCACCCGCAGATAATTGCGTACGGTGGCCATGTCCGTTTGCTCGATAATGCCGTTCAACGCCTGGAAATACGCGGGACTGGCGACGTTCAGAGTCTCGATCGTCGGCGCGCCCGCGTCCCGAATCAGTGCGCTCCAGTCGAGGATGGGATCGGTGCTCGCCAGGCTGGTAAGGGTTTCGATGTGATACGTCTTGTATGGGTCGCGCCTTTCGACGATGCCCATCGAGACCTTCGCCAGCGATGTTTCCAGCGCCAGAACAGCTTCGGCATCCGTCATGGCTTTGTCAGCGGGCTCGCCATACAGGTGGAGCATATTCGCCATGTGCTGCACATACTCCTGCCGCAGCTTCACGCTTTTCGCATCGGCGCGCAGATAATAGTCCTTCTCCGGCAGGCCGAGACCGCCCTGGTCGACGACGGCGATCTCTTTTGTCGCGTCCTTGAAGTCCTGCATGGATCCAAGATCGAAAAACGCTTCGACGCTGATTTTCTGATAGTGCGCGATCAGAGCCGGCAATTGCTTCTTGTCCTTCAGCGCATCGATGCGATCCAGTTCAGGCTGCAGCGGCTTTAACCCATCCGCGTTGATGGCGGCCGTGTCCATGCAACTGGCGTAGTAGTCGCCAATCTTCTGTTCATCCGGGGAGCGGTCGGAACTTGCCTTCGAAGCCTGCTCCAGAATGCCGTGCAGCAGTTGATGGTTGTATTCGTTGAGGTTTTCAAACTGGTCGTACAGCGGTAGATCGCTGGGGACTGGATACTTGTCGGCAAACTTGCCGCAGGCGTACCGATAGAAATCGGTACAAGGGTCGGCACTCGTGTCCATGATGCTGGTATCGAACCCCGGAATCGGAGAGATTGGTTTCGTGGATACCGCAGTGGTGGAAGCCGTGGAGTTTTGCCCGTAGGCTGGACCGCACATCGCGGTCAGCATTCCAGAAAGTGTTAGCGCCAGCGTGTGCTGTAGAAATCTTGGGGCGGCCATCCTTCTTGGTTCCTTTCGCGTGAAAGCGTAACGTATGGAAAGAGTGTGTGCTTTCCATCAGAAATGCGCGAGAATGCGATGTCAATAAAAAGCAGAAAATTCTTGCACTCCGATGGGCGAACGTTCTCTCTTGACGGGATTGCAATCCATGGCTGCGGCCGGTCACGCTGCATTCAGCGCGGACTGGGGCTACTGCTGGCCATTTGCCTGACGTTCCATCCCGCCAGAATGCAGGCGCTGCGACCGCATCCATCTCCCCCAAGATCCTACGATATTCAACTGCCGGTGCGAATTCCCGTCGCGCCGTTGGGATTTCTGCCGCCGGGCGAGCTTCCTGAATTCTCGTATTATTCGCTGGTCAATCTAAGGTTCATCGACGCTAACCACCTGCTTTTTGTCTTCAACACGACAGGTTTGCTGCATCGCGATGATGACTGCTCCAAGACGGATTCAGAACGCCTGGTCCGCGCCGTGGTTCTCGAAATTCCGTCAGGAAGGGTCGAGAGACAGACCGAATGGAAGCTGTATGATTTCTCCGATTTTCTGTGGCCGTTGCGCGATGGGCGGTTTCTTTTGCGGCGCTGCTCGCAACTGGAGCAGGTCGATGCGTCGCTGGTTCCACGCCCATTCATCAACTTTGCGGGGACGCTGGAGACGATTATCTTTTCTCCGGATCGCTCAGTCGTATTGCTCGAAGAAAAGCCGGAGCCATCTCCACCCAAGCCTCAGCCAGCGCCGGCCGCGGACGCTCCGCCCCAGATGCTGAAGTTCGACTTTATTCGCGTGGACCCGGTCGGAGTCGTTGCGCGCTCGCAGGCGCAAGTGCCATTGAGCATCCCGGTGCTGGCACAGGGATTTCTGGAAACGCTGGGTGCGCCGCATGATCGATGGGATGTCAAACTGCGATCGTTTGACGGCTCGCAACGTCAGGTTGCGGAGATCCATTCCACCTGCGCTCCTCGCCTCACGACCCTTGCGAACACTGTGTTTGTCGCGGACATATGCCTGAATTACAAGCAAATTGCCTATCAGGCATTCGACCTTCAGGGAGCGCTTTTGTGGCAGATGCCGGTTGCTCCGGATCTATATTCCCCAAGATTCCTGCTTACCCAGGACGGCGCCCATTTTGCGATGGAAAGTCTGCATGCAACCCGTCCGCTGACGTCGCTCGATTCACTCGACAATCAATCGATCGATGCTCAGATCGTCGATATATTCGACACGCTGAGCGGTGCGTTGATTGCAAGCATTCCCGCCTCGCCTATTTACACCGCGGGAACGAACGTAGATTTTTCTCCGGATGGCACTCGCGTGGCGGTTCTGCAAGACGGGGCCATTGTGATTTATACCCTT
>JAJZDO010000147.1 GCA_021805955.1 Acidobacteriota bacterium | reverse complement strand
TGGGGGGAAGTCTAGTGCTGGGAGAAGTATTGCGGTTCCATGTGCGGGCATCTTTGCTGGATCATTTCCGGATCGATCCTGAAAAACTGCACGCCATCGGCCGCATGGCCGGTTCCACCTACGCGCGCACGCGGGACAGGTTCGATATGGAGCGGCCAAAATAAACTTTTCCCATTGTTCTTAACCTGAAGAGAATCTGTCTATTGTAAAAAGGTGCTATGCCGTCCACAGACGCAAACTATTTGATTCATCGGGTTGCTGTGCTGGGCGCGGGAACCATGGGCTCGCGCATCGCAGCGCACGTCGCCAATGCCGGCCTTTCAGTTTTACTTCTGGATATTGTGCCGCCAGGTGCGTCGGAGCGAAATGCGTTGGCGTCCCACTCGGTGGAAAGCCTGAAGAAGTCGAGGCCGCCGGCATTTGTCGATCCCGCGCGAGCGTCCTCTATCAGCATCGGAAACTTTGAAGATGACCTGGAGAAGTTGAGAGGATGCGATTGGGTCATCGAAGCGGTGGCGGAGGATCTTGCCATCAAACGCGCGCTGCTTCGCAAGATTGCGCCGTATATCCGCGACAATGCAATCGTCACAACCAACACCAGCGGCCTTCCGGTAGGGCTGATTGCGAAGGAGATGCCGGAGTTATTTCGCCGGCGCTGGTTCGGCACACATTTCTTCAATCCGCCGCGCTATATGCGACTGGTGGAGATGATTGCAACGCCGGAAACCGATCCGCAGGCGGTTGCATCAGTCGAGAGGTTTGTGCAGGTCCATTTGGGAAAACAGGTTGTTCGCGCCCACGACACGCCCAATTTTATTGCCAATCGCATCGGTACATTTGCGATGTTGAACACATTTCGTACGATGTTGGAATTTGGTTTGAGCGTCGAGGAGGTGGATGCGCTGACCGGCGCAGCGATTGGATGGCCGAAGACAGGGACATTTCGGCTGGCGGACATGGTTGGCATCGATGTGCTGGTGAGCGTGGCGCGCAATTTTGCCGCAAGCTCGAAGGATGAGCGCGCGGATGTACAACTTCCAGTCGTGCTGGAACAAATGTTCGAGCGCAAATGGTTCGGCGATAAGACGGGTCAGGGTTTTTATAAGAAAGAACGCGGCACGGATGGCAAAGAGGTACGGCTCGTTCTCGACCTGAACACGCTGGAATACAGAACCGCTGAGCGTCCGAAAATTGCTGCATTGGAAATGGCAAAGAGCAACGAGTCGGCGGCGGCGAGGATTCGCGCGCTTCTGGCGGGCGATCCGGAACGTGACAAGGCAGCGCGGTTCTACTGGCAGATTCTTCCGGAGTTATGGGCCTATGCGGCGAATCGCATTGGAGAAGTTGCGGACACGGTGGTGGAAATCGATCGCGCCATGAAAGCTGGATTCAATTGGGAGCAAGGGCCATTTGAGATGTGGGACGCAGCGGGCTTCGCCGAAACCGCAGAGAAAATGCGTGCTCGTGGCCAGAGAATTCCGGCGGTGGCAGAAACGATGCTCGCCGCCGGCGTTTCTTGCTGGTATCGCAACCAGGGTGCCGAGTATTTCGATGTTTCGGAGGGGGCGTACCGGCCAGTGGCGGAAGCGCCTGGCATGATGACTGTCGCGAGGGTCAAGCGGGCCAACGGGGTGGTGGAGAAAAATGCAGGCGCGTCGCTGATCGACATTGGCGACGGGATTGCGTGCATCGAATTTCACTCGAAAATGAACACGCTGGGCGAAGACATTGTGAAGTTTATGCAGCGTACGCTGCGGCCGGACAGTGAGGCGATGCGAAATTTCAAAGGCTTCGTTTTGACAAGCGATGCGGTCAATTTTTCAGTAGGCGCGAATTTGATGCAGGTGCTGCTGGCCATCCAAGACGAGGAATGGGACGAGATTGATCGGTATGTTCGCGAATTTCAGGCCATGACGCAGGCGATTCGGTTTTGTTGGCGGCCAGTGATCGTTGCTCCTTTTGGAATGTGCCTGGGTGGCGGAGCGGAGGTTGCACTGCATGCTGCCGCTCGCCAAACGCACATCGAACTCTACATGGGCCTGGTGGAAACCAGCGTGGGATTGCTGCCTGCCGGAGGCGGATGCAAAGAAATGACGCTGCGCGCTGTGGATGCAGCGAATGCAGTTCGGGTCGGCAACCGCAGCGACTCCGTGGAAATGAGCGATGCGATGAGGAATGCGTTTGAGACGATTGCCATGGCGAAGGTGTCCAGTTCCGCGGTGGAGGCAAAGAAACTTCATCTGATGCGTGAGTCCGATGGGGTTACGATGAACCGAGAACGGCTCCTATTCGATGCAAAATTTGAGGTGGCAAGGTTGGCAGATGCAGGGTATGTTCCACCGCGGCCGCGCAACGACATTCCCGCGCCAGGAGAAGGCATGCTCGCGAATTTGAAGCTTGGCATCCATATGATGCGAGAGGCGGAGTTCATCAGCGATCACGACGCGAAGATCGCACGTCTTGTGGCGAACGTGTTGTGCGGAGGCGCGGCGACCGCAGGGACGCAGGTTACTGAACAATATTTTCTCGATTTGGAGCGGGAAGCGTTTTTGTCGCTTTGCGGAGAGCCCAAGACGGTGGAACGTATTGCGGCCACGTTAAAGACCGGGAAGCCACTACGCAACTAAAAGGGAACAGCATGAGGGATGCATTCATCGTGAGCGCGATGCGGACGGCCGTGGGGA
>JAJZDO010001018.1 GCA_021805955.1 Acidobacteriota bacterium | reverse complement strand
AGAGAGGGAATAACGCCGTCGGTTATGATGCGGGTGCGAAACGACCCGGGGGTACTTCGGGTTCCCCAGCGATCGAAGATCGGTTGAATCTGTTTGGGTCCGCACGATGGAATTCATTTGCCTTTTCCTGGATAGCTCTGCACGCATTGATTAAACGATCGAACGGCGCTGCCTCATCCATCAGGAGCCCGTCATCGACCATGCGCTGATAATCGGCTCGGAGTGCTTCCTCTGTTTCTCTCTCGGGCACAAGACACAAAGCGCCGCGAACTGCCGCAGTGTAGTCGATTCGATTGCCGGCTGAATCCTTCTCAATAAAGAATGCGGCTTTGTGGAGAGCGACTGCTTCCGCAATTTCCTGTGCCTGGATCGCCTGGGCAATGTGCCCTGTTTCCTCAATCCGCATGAGGTCATGCAGATGCCTGGAAAAGCGGTCATGCAGCCCGGCTGCGCCCTGGGTGCAGTACACATGAATGGCTGTCGCTTTCTCCCAGAAGATTCGCGGCAATTCCATGACCCGCGGACTGGCGAAGGGAAATGAGATATCAGGAATGTGTTCCTCAATATCGCAGCGGATTTGATGCGTGTTGGCGGGTTCTCCTGTCGAGCGCGCCCGAATTCGAGCATGACTCTGGGCAGTACGTAGCTGGAAGTTGAAGCAACGGGCTTATAGTCGATGAAGATACATTCGTTCGTAAACCGGCTGGTCGCTGTTTCGACGTTTTCAAGGGCCTTCTGAAGGATCGGATGCGCCTGATCGCGAATCCATGCGGGAAGAAGCTCCGACCGGATGGCGTCGGTCCACCTCTTCTGTTGGCTCCTGCTCGGAGGAATCACGTCGAGGCCGGCCGGGACGTTTTCCACGAGCTGCGGCGCAAGCGCGCGAATGTCGTAAGTGAGGTCTACATCCTCGGAGAAACGCCGGATGATCCGGTACGCCTTGGAGAGTGCTGTACCCCCCTTGAATACGAGATGAGGGCCAATGGGCGACTCGAACAGCGCCGACAGCGCCCATACGACCCAAATGTCTTTTTCGAGAAGATGCGGCGGCCGTCCCGAAGCGGATGCGGCTACCTGGAGAGCCTCCTCTTGTTCGCTGGCGCTGAGATGAAAGAAGCTCTCAGGCATACCGTGCCGTCCGGCTCAGAGCGGCTGCCATCCACATTGGCAGCAGAGAACTCTGCTGGGAAATCCGCTGGAATTCAGACCGCGGCACTTTGGCTTCGATCTCTTTCAATGCCTGATTGACCCTTTCCGGACCGGCCCACGCAAGAGCGCGGATGATCTCTCCAGCCGGTTCCCTAGCCAGCGTAAGCTGCCATGCCGGCGCGTGCTGCAGATGAACAATCTGCTTGCCGAGAGTGATCTTTCGGCTCCGTCCCGACGTGAGATAAACCATGCGGGTCGGCACCTGCGTTGTTAATCCAAGGGCATTCGCAGCGTTTGCCCCCGAAGGTGCAATGGTTTCACCTCGCCGCATGGACAGTTCTTCAACCACCTTCTGAGCGGAAGGAGCGCGGCTCCCGAAGCGGCTGGAAACGGGAGCGACGTACACGCCGCGGCCGGCTCGCAGGAGCTTGCTGCGGCGCACCAGCCGCGAAAGCGCCTGGTCGAGTGCTGCCCGGCTCCCGAGGCGGAGCAACATCTTGGCTGTGATCGGTGTGCCCTCGGGCAGCGTGGCCGTTTCCTCAAGAATGGATTCCGTGAGCCGCTTCATGGTGGACCCCTTCTGTCAGAAGTATACATCATTTTCTGACAGCATTGAAGCATCGATCAAGACGCAATCATGCATACACGCTAGGCCAGAAATCTGAGGAAGTATCGATGAAGAAATCGGGCTGGTCCCCCCACGGGTTCAGCCCGAGCGCCGCTCGGTTAATTTTGGTAGCAAATTGGTAGCATTTAGCGCCAATTGGGCCGATTTTGCCGGTTCAGCCGACTCATAACCCCTTTGCCGTCAACAAAACGCCACTCTGGTCGTTCCATGGCATGGAAGAGGTCGTCGGTTCGATCCCGACCAGGTCCACCAATCACATCAAGCATTTAGCGCCATCTCCCTTCCGCGGCTTTGTCGCAAATTCCAAAACCACACCACGAGGCGGCTTCGCAGGCACTGCCGCAACCTGAGTGGTAGTGTTCTCTGGAATCGCCGTAGGCATCCCGAGAACATCGTTCCTGGACGAGCTATTCGTCGCCGTTCCCGCGCGTGGTGTCATCGGTGGCTCTGGTGCAGGCGACGCCCCCGCCTTCTTCGACAACTCCGCATGGATTGCATCGAGCGTCGTACGTACCTCCGGAAGGAGAACCTGCATGTAGACATCGGTTGTGGTAGCTGCGCGGGAGTGCCGCAGCACGCCTTGCACGTCTTTGACTGTTCCCTTTTTCTGGGCCAGCGTGGCGATCGTTCTGCGGATGACCTGAAACGTCAATTTTGGCAGTTCCAGTTTTCGAGCCAGTTTGTGCAGCACCCGCTTGCGGTAGTTGCTAGGATCCAGTGGACCTCCGAACCGCCCCCGAAAGATAAACGCAGTTGGCGATACATCCTTACGCTTCGTCTTCAAGTGTTCGCGCCATTCCTCCAATTTCTTGAACAGATCCTCACAGATCCTCACAGATCGGCACCTGTGAGGTGCAGGTTTTTCGCGGACCCAAGGATGGGGACTGGCTGGGATGGGGACCGATGC
>JAJZDO010000991.1 GCA_021805955.1 Acidobacteriota bacterium | reverse complement strand
TTCAAGAATGCCCTCTGCCGTGGTGGTGAAGCGAATCTGATCCGGATGGCGCGCGGCCTGGTTGCGCACAGCGTCGATCAACTCCAACGTGCGATGTGCATACTGACCCTGATAAAGCTTTGGCTCAACCCAGATGGAGAAAAAAGCCGCGCCCAGATTGCCTTTGTGAATTGCGTCGAGATTCACCTGACCGCTGCCCAGCGGATCAGCCAGATCGTAATGGTCATCGACCAGCCGCTGCGGAGTGTCTTCGTGCGTGTCAATGACGATGGCGGCTCGGTGAACCTGCTCCGGCGTGAGCGCCGCACCGAGGTGTGCTGCGCCATGATTGGACGTCGATTGAGCGGATGTCATGGCAGGAACCGCAAGTACGAGCGCAAGGGCCGCGGGAAAGGAGATATGGAGCATAGGATCACGAGCCTCAAGGAAGTGTAAGTAGCAGCGAACATGGAATGAATCGGATTGTAGCAGGTTGGCAAAACAGGGAATTGACACAGTGTCGTGCAAAACAAAAGGCCGCGCACCAAGCACGGCCCGAAGAGTGGATGCACGGCATCAGGCGCGCAAAAAATCTTTCACAACCTGAAGGGTCACGTCGCGCGTCACGTCAGAGATAGCCTCGGTGAGCGGCAGTTGCTTGGGACACGCCTGAACGCAGTTCTGGGCAAAACCGCACTCCTGAACGCCGCCGTCACCAGCCAGCGCACGCAGACGTTCCTCCTTGAGCACCTTGCCCGAAGGATGCGAGTTGAAGAGCTTCACCTGCGCAATCGTCGCCGCACCGACAAATCCGGTTGACTCGTTGAACTGCGGACAGACCTCCATGCAGCAGCAGCAACTGATGCAGTTGGAAAGCGGATAAGCCATCTCCTGCTGCTGCGGAAAGACACGCGGGCCGGAGCCAAGATCGTAGGTTCCATCGACCGGAACCCAGGCCTTCACAGCTTTCAGGTTCTCGAAGAGTACACTGCGATCGACGGCCAGATCGCGCACCACGGGAAACTTTGTAAGCGGCTGGATACGGATCGGCTGTTCCAGCTTATCCACCAGCGCTGAGCAGGCCATGCGCGCCTTGCCGTTGATGACCATCGCGCAGGAGCCGCAAATCTCCTCCAGGCAGTTGGAGTCGTAGGCGATGGGAGTGGTCTGTTGCCCCTCAGCGTTGACGGGATTGGCCGCAATCTCCATCATCGCGGAGATCACGTTCATGCCCGGCTTCCAGGGAACCTCAAACTTCTCCCAGGTCGACGGAGCATCCGGTCCGCTCTGGCGCTTGATTTCGATCTGAATGGTCTTCTCTGCCATCTTTCTCTCCATAGCCGGTGCATACCGGCGATTCACAGGATTCCTACTGCTTCAGCTTGCGGCATCGTAGCGGCGCGGCCGGGGCGGGATATGCTGTATATCCACGTCCTCGTACTCGAAACGAGGCGCGTTGGCCGCCGCGTCGAAGCTGGCTTTGGTGGTTTTGAGAAACTTCTCGTCGTTGCGCTCCGGAAAATCCGGCTTGTAATGCGCGCCGCGAGACTCATCCCGCAACCGTGCACCCTGCGCCACCACGCGCGAAATCTGAAGCATATTCCAGAGTTGGCGCGTGAAGGCAAAGCTGGTATTGGCCCACTGGCTGCGATCGCTCAGGTTGATCCTGTGGTAGCGCTCCATCATCTCGTCGATCTTGTTCTCCGTCTCCAGAATGTTTTTATTGTGACGGATAACGGTAACGTTCTTGGTCATTGTTTCGCCCAGTTCGCGCCAGATACGGAAGGGATTTTCCGTGCCGTCGGAGGAGAGAAGCTGCTTGTTCAGCTCCTGCTGGCGAGCAAGCTCCTGCGCATGTCCGCCGTCGCCCGCGGCTGCCTTCAGCGACTTCGCATAGGCCACGGCATTCGGACCGGATTGGAAGCCACCAAAGATGCAACTGACAAGCGAGTTGGCTCCCAGACGATTGGCTCCGTGATACTGATACTCGGCCTCACCGGCGGCAAAGATGCCAGGAATGTTCGTCATCTGGTTGAAATCCACCCACAGGCCGCCCATCGTGTAGTGCATGCCCGGAAATATCTTCATCGGAACTTCGCGCGGATCGTCACCCACAAATTTCTCGTAGATTTCGAGGATGCCTTCGAGCTTGCGCTCGAGTGTCGCGCGGTCGATGTGGGTCAGGTCGAGATAGACCATTGGTTGGCCGTCAATGCCCAGTCCGTGCTCATAGACAACCTTGTGAATAGCGCGCGTGGCCACGTCCCGCGGGACGAGATTGCCGTACTTCGGATACCACTCTTCGAGGAAGTACCATCGTTCGCTCTCCGGTATGGAGCGCGCGGCACGCTTGTCGCCCGGCGTGCGCGGAACCCAGACTCGACCACCCTCGCCACGGGCTGACTCTGACATGAGCCGCAGCTTGTCTTCCCCGGGGATCGAGGTCGGATGCACCTGAATGAATTCGCCGTTGGCGTACCAGGCGCCCTGCTGATAGAGCGCAGCCTGAGCCGAGCCGGTGCAGACCACTGAGTTTGTACTCTTGCCGAAGATGGCACCGATGCCACCGGTAGCGATGATGATGGCGTCTGCGGGGAAGGTCGTCACCTCCATCGAGCGCAGGTTCATCGCGCAGATGCCGCGCGCGACGCCCTCGGAATCGAGCACTGCGGAAAGAAACTCCCAACCTTCGAATTTACGGACATG
>JAJZDO010001105.1 GCA_021805955.1 Acidobacteriota bacterium | reverse complement strand
GGCCACGATCAACGCCAATGGCGCAGCGGTGCGGCGAAGTAGCACTGCCGTATTTGGTCGATTGCTTCCCAAAAACATCCAGCGCCCTAGAATGAAAGCTACAGGCAGGCACAGAAGAATTCCTTCGTATGGCCGGGTGGTGGCGAGAAGGATGATACCTGCCGCCATCAGCAGAGCCTCGCGCAGTCGGAATGTCTTCATCATCCGTGGAAGCGATCCCAGGACTAGAGCTCCCCCCAGAGCTGCGATGGAGCCCCCGCCAGAATATGTATTGGTCCAATAGCTGAAAAGGCAGATCCGCAGAATCGCCAAAATTCCACCCAGGAGTGCCCATGCTGGTGGCAGCCACGCTTGCAACATCCAACAAATAGCAGCACACATCAATGCGCTCATAGCTAAGACGCCGTACCAGGCATGTCCCGTCAGCACCTTGGCCGCCGCCAGCACCAGCCCCTGTGCCGGGAAGTACATCGACATGTAGGTCGGCTTCATGGTCTCGTGAACGGTCTCAAAGTGGATCCACATCGCAGGAGTTGGATTGGTCAATCTTCCCGACGCAAAGGTGTCGGCTGCCAGCAGAAAACTGAAATCGTCGGGAACAAATGGCCGAGGAATGGGGCAAAAAGGAAGAATGGCCAGACGCAGCAGGAAAGCGCTTGCGCCAACAACTGCAACTGATAAACTCTTTCTCCGCGCCAGCCGTCCAAAGGTATGTTCTATTTGCAAGAAGAAGCTGGAACCAAGCTTGGGAAATGCGAACGCAAATCCGATCGCAATCCCGGTGAGACTACCCTCAATCAAGATGAGCGAAATACCGGGATCTGGAGCAGTAGCCAAAATCATATCCGACGTATTCCAAGGAAAGCCGACGAGCCAGCCAACGGAGCGACTGGTTTCGGGTTGTCACCTACAAACGAGCGAAACTGGTAAGCGGAATCCGCCAGCATGACTGCGCGGAGGAGACTTTGCTGTTGTTGCTAGGTCGCGTATCTCGGTCGCAATACAAAATAAAAAGGGAGAGCATGCCGGTGAACTGAACCAGTGCCGGGTATCTCTCCCCAGTACGGCAGATTGGTCCTGGGTACAGACCGTATTTCTGCGTCAATTAGCCGGTGTAGCTGGTCAGCGTGGTGCCAATATTTGTGAACGCAGTGTTGATACCGGTTGCCAGTGACTTCATCCCCACTGTAGCCGCGAAAGCGATCAGCGCAACCACCAGGGCATACTCGATCAGGTCCTGACCATTTTCTTCTTTCAGTGAATCCTTCAGCAGATCCCACTTTACCGATGCTTTGATCAATAAATCTTTCATGTGACATGTTCCCCCGTTCCGTTGGATTAATGTTCCAGCCGAGGCTGGTATTGCCCTATCTAAAAGCAAGCGAAGCGCCATTCTCCGCTGAATGCCGATTTGCTGATAATGCAAGGATTTGCGTGTTCCAGGTTCAGCTTGCCATGTGAACGGCTGTTTACGGGGGGGGCCAGAAAGATACGCACGTATACACGGTACGGAATGGTTACTGCGGGCTGGCCGCTTACACCGCCGCCGATGGCATTGCCGAACTCCTGCTATCTCGCATAAAGCATAGGTACCAGAGCAGCCACGCGGCCGGAGTCCATACGTAGAGTCCCGAGTACATTTGAACTCCACAAAAAACCTCAATCAGGGCCACGCCATCAAGCAGACCGAACCACGAAAGGGCTCTTTGGCGGGGAGAATCGGCGACGAGGTAGATGGCCTGAAGCATTGCGGGCAGGAGCACGACCTCATCCATAAACCAGGAGTATGGAGCCACCAGCAGCGAGACCAGCATCAGCAAGGCGCCGTGTCTCTGCCAATCCCAGTGATCGCGATGCCGGCGAAAATACCAGAGCGCCCAGAGACAGCCCGCGACGGCTGGGAGGAACTGCAGCCATGCGACGCTGGGGTTGATGGCAATCCGGAAAATCTCGCTCAAGGTGGGGACAAATTCGGTTTCGACGCCTGAGGTCCTGGCCATCAGCACATAGTGCGGGTAGACAGATGGATCGAATAGAAGAGGAACAACACAGGAAACGCCGAACGCAAGCGCTGCCCCCGCAAGAACACGATAGGCTTTTTGCACAAAGATCCAGCAAATGAGGACCTCGGCAAAAGGCAGAAATATGTGGGGCTTGAGTGCGCAGAACAACAGGCCAGCCCCAGCAAGCCACGGCCGTGTGCGGTAGAAGTAAAAGAAAAGGGTGAGACCAAGAAGAGCGAATGCCGATGTCTGGCCGGCAAGCAAACATGCCAGCAAGGGCGCGAAGAGATACCCAAGCAGATGCAGCCGATTTTGCGGATCTCCGTGGAGACTTCGAAGTAAGCGAATAGAGACCATTAAACTTGCAAGAACCAACAAGGACCACAGCACCGCGCCTGTCTTCTCGCTTACAAATCCAAGAGGGATGGTCAAGAATAGGGCGAATGGCGGATTGCGCATGATAAGCGGCCTAGGCGCAGTTAAGCCGACCGACTTCTCCAATGAGAAGACCGCTGCGGAACTGTATGGATCCGAGTGATGAACGAGTCGCTGGCCAGCCGCCCAATAGGAGACGAAATCTCGATTGGCGGCGCTGCCGCGCGTCATGGCGAGCGCGAGGATGCCTGCGCAAATCGAGAACAACGCGGCAGCGGCCATGCCTCGCAGGATTTTTTGAAGCAAGG
>JAJZDO010000723.1 GCA_021805955.1 Acidobacteriota bacterium | reverse complement strand
GGCAAGGTGGCCAACTCCAGTCCTTCTCCGATTGCGAAAAACGTACAACGTGCCGGAAAAAGGGTCGCTCTTGAGTTGCTGCTTACACAGGCGAGCCAAGCCATCGATCCCGCAGCGGAAATCGACCGCCTCCACCGCCACCAAGATGCGCGTCTGCGGCGTGGCCTGGATCATGCCGACTCCCACAACCAGCGGCTCAGGCTAGCCAGATCCGGCGCCGTGGTGCCTTTCCACTGGATGCGTAGCTTGCCCCGCAGCCCTTCCAACTCAATCACACACTCCAATCCCCCCATCGCCGGAGGTGCGACCAACTCCACAAAAGAGGTTTCAGGGATCTTCGCTGCAGCAGCCCTTCTACTGGGACCGGCCGACTCGGCCATCCGTCGCAACTTGCTGTACTCCAACCGTAGAACCTCCGCCGTGCGGCAAACCCCATGCTCGTTGGCTAACTCCGCCGCCGCTCTCCATAGGTGTTCTGGAATCGGCAAGCGGCCAACATGGGATTTCCGCCAGCGCTCGAAGCGCCCGTAGACTTTTCGCATCCCTACCGGAACATCAGATCTTCTCGCCATCGTCGGCCCTCCTGGCCCCGCTCGGGCACAAGACCGACGCTACCAGTTACAGCTACGCGGAGTCATGCAGGCTTACCGGAAGAACACCCACGTTTTAAGTGCAGCAAAGAACCCTCCCAACCCACAATCCACGTTTTAAGTGCAGCGCGACAGCGGTCCGCCGCAGTGCTGACAGACGAGGTGAAGGCCCAGGCCCCAGGCGTTGCTGGAGGAAGGCAAGAGCGTCGCGGAAGCCGGACTGGAGTTGGCCACCTTGCCGGACACGGCACGCAAGGCGATCCAGGCATGTCATCTGCACCGGCCCGGGAAAAAGGACTTCGTACTGCAGGCGTCCGCCGGGCAGCAGCAAAAGCGAGCGGAGCCAGATCGCCGGATCGACCGTCAGGCGGCTCAATGGGCAATGGGGCACTTGCACGCTGCAGCGGATCGCGTTGCCGGCGGAATTATTGCGGGCGCGACCGAAGCGGCTGCGTTTCCTGATCTTCAACACGTCCGGACGGTTGGTGCAACATGCGCGGAAAATGCGGCTGCGGCTGGCAGTGCTGGAGGAACGCATCGCCCTATGGAAGGAGGCCTTGCGACTGCTGCCAGTCGCTACATGAGAGAAGCTTTTCGAGCGGTGATCGATAAGTTCTCAGGTTTTCCTGAGCCGATTTTGACCGGCCAAGGTGGAACTATGTCTTGAAGCGACGCTGGAGGGGTTGACCGGCGACCGTTGCAGCCTGCTTGCAGGCCGGATGCGCTGCATAAACTCTTGTCAGCGATCCAAATCCCCCTCGCCGCAACCCCTTCCAAACCTTATCGACGGATTACGGATCCGCCTTCCCACTTGACTAGAACAACTCAGATGACTGCTAGATCATGCACATAAAAATGCTCAGTCTTGGCGGCGTCGGTAGTCTATACGTACAGATGAGAGATTCCCGTGATCGGAGGCCGCAAAACTCCGGTCTGTGTAGTGCCAGTCAGAGTAGACAATGCTCCAACAACGAAGACAGTAAGAAATGTCGACCTTTTCATTGCACCGTTCGCACCAATCGTTTGACTTCTTTTGTTCGTTCTATCGTCTGGATGAGAGTCTCGTGCATTGCCGCATCGTTTCCGCGTCAAAAAAGAACCTATTCCTGGAATTACTGGCCCGAAACCGGGACCAGGGCCGGGGCGACGTTCCATCCGCGTATCGCCACCTGCGGTTCGCTGGCCGATTTATCCGCTGGATATCGGATATCGATCGACCTACTTTCGCCCGGCAATAAAGAAACATAGTTATCGCTCAGGTAGGCTGGCAGAATACGCGATCCATCCGAGGACTTCTGGAGTGTCAGCTTCACCGCAAGCGCGGCCGTTGCAGCGGGATTGTTGAGTTGGACATCCACCTGCATCTGGCCATCTGCCTGCTTTGCCGTCGCCACGGCCGTCAGCTTTACCTGGGGCAGATCGTCCAGTTGGCGATAGGCTGCCGCATTTGGGCCAAGCCAATAGAAGTTATCGGAAACCATCTGGCCTGCACCATTCTTCAATTCCAGCGTAACGAAAACCATATTGACGGACATCAAGGGAGCTAGGTCGAGATGAAATCCGGGCGTCAGAGCGTCGGCTGCCGCATTCACTACCTGCTGATGATCGAGCAATAACTTATTTTGCATAGAATAGACCTTGGCTGAGATGGTTAGATTCGACATGCCAGCCGGAGTCGTATCCACAATATCTACCATGTAGTTGTAAAGATCAAGCTGCACATGGACCGGCTCACAGGCCTTCTTGACGGCATAGAACGACGATTGCGTATCGTAATCGTGGCTCAATATCTGCTGCATGGTGCTGGGCCACGCAGGCTGCGTCATCCATAGCAAACGCCCACTGTTGGGCGCCCACAAATGCGCATTGAATCCTTCAAAAATAGCGCGGTAGTCCACGTAATTCAGCATCTGCGCCTTGCGTTCGAAATCCGACAGACTGGTAGGAGCGCCAAACTCGGCATATAGCTCCTTCATGAAGGGCGAAACGTCTCCATTTCCTGATTGGTGCCAATCGTGATAGGCCCACACATCGCTGATCGGCCACCGGTCAGCCTTCGGGACCGTACTCCGGAAGGAGACGTTTCGCCCTTCATG
>JAJZDO010000079.1 GCA_021805955.1 Acidobacteriota bacterium | reverse complement strand
TGCGGAGACATCCCCCGGCAGGGAAAAATTCGGCAACGTTGAAAGCGCGATATTGTGCGAACGTCCGACACCGGACTCCAGCATGCCACCGCACCAGACGGGGATGCCGCGCTCATAGGCGACGTTATGCACCGCAATTGCTTCGGAAAATCCGCCGACGCGGCCCAGCTTGATGTTGATAATTCTGCAGGACTCCATCTCAATGGCCGCCAACGCATCGCGTCGGTTGCGAATCGACTCATCCAGACAAATTGCCGTAGAGAGTCGCTTCTGCAACAGAGAGTGAAAGTAAAAATCGTCGTGCCACAGGGGTTGCTCCATCATCAGCAGATCGAAAGCCTCAAACTGGGCCAGATGATCGAGATCCTTCAGTCGGTATGCGGAGTTTGCATCGCAGCTCAGGGTGATAGCCGGGAAGCGATGTCGCACTCGCTCAAAGACCTCAATGTCCCAGCCCGGTTTGCACTTCAGCTTGATGCGTTGATAGCCAGCCGTCACTTCACGCTCGATTGTCTCCAGCAATTCTTCCACCGTGGGCTGGATGCCGATCGAGACGCCGCACGGGATGCGTTCACGCGTTCCACCTAACAATTTGCTGAGCGAAATACCCTTGCGCTGTGCTTCCAGATCCCAGATCGCATTCTCCAACGTCGCCTTAGCCATGCGATTGCCTCGCACCTGACCAAAGAGGCGCGGAATCTGTCCGCCGTGTTCGGGCGTGGCGGCAGCAAGCACCGGCCCAAGCTCGTTGACAATTACCTGCCAGCAGGAATCCACCCACTCCTCGGAAAAATGCGGGTGCTCGCCGGCAGTACACTCACCCCAGCCGATCAGCCCCTCCGAATGTACTTCCGCAAGGAGCACGCGTCGATCTCGCGTCACGCCAAAGCTGGTTTGAAACGGCCGCACGAGCGGCAGATTCAGCTCACGAAGAAAAATTGCGTCGATCTTCATCGCTTGTCATCCTTTTGGGAGCTATTTTCTCTGGAATCGGTTCCGCGCGATTCGCCTGCACGATTTCGGAGTCCACTACTATCCTGCCATAAGCGCCGCATCCGCCCCGGATAACTTTCCCAGCAGAAAGTAGCCATTGCCGCCCGCATCCACGCGATAATCCACCACGGCAAGTCCCCGCCGGAAGGCATCCTGCAGGCGCTCCCGGTTGCGCGTCTGAACCTCGGCAGCCTGCGCTCGCGTACTGGCTTCCGCTTTCCAGCGATAGACATCGGCGGGCACCATGATCTCCTCAACCGCCAGCACATCCGGCGCCGGAGAAGCACGATCCAGCGCATCACCACCGTCAAGCCTTGTCTTCACGCGAGCAGAATCCATCCACCACTCGGCCACCAGCCGATCGGTTGGAAGACCGCCCTGCAGCCGCGAGCTGGAACTGCCATAGAAATTCGGCTCATATCGGCGCACAATCGCGCCCAATCTGCGAATGTTGAGAAAGGCGTTCTTAATCTCCAGCGGATCGAAGGTCCATTCCATCCGCGTGATCCCACGCCGCAGAGCATCTTCACGCTGCGCCAGCTTCAGCCGTCGGCCAATGCCCGCATTACGATAACCCTCACGCACCGCCAGCATGTGCGAATGGAGATAACTCGCCACCCTGCCATCCGGTCCGGTCGGCTTCACTCCCGGCAAAGACAGTGCAAACCCAACCATGCTCGCCGCATTTCCCTGCTCTGCGCTGGCCAGTTCCCCCGTATCGAAGGCACCAATCACCTGCCCGCCAATCTTCTGTGCCACCAGAAAGACCCTTCGCGGAATCACGTCGCCATCCGCGTAGCCCCACACCTCAATCTGCAACTGAACGCAGGCTTCCAGTTCTTCCAGCCCGCGACATTCCCGCATCCCAATCATTTTCCCGACTCCGGATTTTCTTCCGCTGCAAGCTCACGCTTAGCACGTTGCCACAGAGCTTCCAACGCTTCCGCAGACGAGTTGGCAATTGCTCCGTCTGCCAGTTCTTCCATTCGCGCAAATCGCCTCCGAAAGCGCAGATTCGCGCTCCGCAGCGCCATCTCGGCATCCACTCCGAGATGCCGTCCCAACTGTGCCGCCGTAAATAACAGATCGCCGAGTTCGGATTCGATTCGAGCCTGCCGCGCCGACGTATCGTCTGGTTTCCGCACTTCGGCAACCAATTCCTCAGTTTCCTCGGCGAGTTTCTTCAGCAATTCGGTCCACTCCGTCCAGTCAAACCGAACCTTGGCCGCCTTCGATCCGATCTGCGTGGCTTCCGATAAGGCAGGCTGTCCTCGCAAGACGCCATCAAGCAACCCTTTCCGCTCTTCAGAGGCAACTCCCGGTTTCTCGGCCCTCTTGATCTTCTCCCAGTTTGCCAGCACGCGCTCCGACGATCCCGCAACCGCTGAATCAACATCCGCGCGATTTCCGGCCGCGCGTGAAGCATCCTCGCCAAAGACATGCGGGTGCCGTCGCACCAGCTTTCGGTTCAACTCATGCAATACATCTGCGACGGAAAATCCCACATCCTCGTGCTCGCTCGCCATCTGCGCATAAAAGAGCACCTGCAGCGTCAAGTCGCCGAGTTCTTCGCGCAGATTTGCCCAGTCCCGGCGCTCGATCGCATCCAGCACTTCCCACGTCTCTTCGAGCGTGTACTTTCGAATTGAATCAAAATTCTGCTTCCGATCCCAGGGGCAGCCATCCGGCGCACG
>JAJZDO010000407.1 GCA_021805955.1 Acidobacteriota bacterium | reverse complement strand
GGACCCGGAGGCGGAGGACCGGGCGCGGGCTTCTTTCGCCATTTCAATCCGACGCAGCCGCACGGTTCCATCTTTTACCGCGGGGAAAACTCCGCCCTGGATGCGGTCCCATTCTCGGTGACCGGCGCTCCCATTGTGCAGCCGCCCTATAACGACAACACCGCGGGAATCGTTTTTATCGGGCCGCCTCAAATTCCGCATCTCCTCAAGCCGAGTACCGGCAATTTCGTTTTTGTCGGCGCATTTATCACCCGCAATTCCAGCCCGTTCAATCAATATGCCATCGTCCCTACGGATGCGGAACGCAGCGGAAACTTCTCCCGTTACACCGGGACTGGCGGCGCGGTCGTGCCCATCTACGATCCAACCACCGGCCTGCAGTTCGCCGGAAACCAGATCGGCCCCAATAGAATCAGCCCGCAGGCAAAGGCCCTGCTGCAATTTATTCCGCTGCCGAACCAGCCGGGACTCCAGAACTTTCAATACCTGACGACCGCGCAAACCAACCAGACGCGGGTCGGCGGCCGCTTCATCCACAACTTCGGCTCGGGCGGCGGCGGTGCGGCGTTGCCCTCGTTTCTGCAGGGGCTGATGGGCAATACGAACCATGGATTGACGCAGAACCTCAACGTCAATTTCAACTTCAACCATGCCGCGGTCGATCTGCTGAATGTCTTTCCCCAACTAGGTGGCGCCAGCCAGACATACCAATATTCGGTCACCCTCGGCTACGTGGTGGGCTACCATCGCTGGACCAACAACTCGAGCGTGAACCTGAACCGGACCAATGCGCAGGTGTCCAATTTTTTTACCGGTAAGCAGGACATAGCTTCGCAAGCCGGCATTCAGGGGCTGGGGACAGACCCTTTCAACTACGGTGTTCCCAGCCTCGTGTTCTCGCGTTTCCAGGGAGTGAGCGAACAGGTTCCCAAGTTCACGCTGAACCAGACCCTCGCGTTTACCGACACCGTTTCCTGGACCGGGAAAAAGCACAACCTCCGCTTCGGAGGAGATTACCGCCGCATTCTGCTCGATGTGCAGGGTGGCACCAATGTAACGGGCAGCTTTTACTTTACCGGCTTCGCCACCCAGCGTCCGGGCTCTGCGCCGGTCGCGGGACAGGAACCGTCGGGATCGGACTTCGCCGATTTCCTGCTGGGCCTGCCCCAGGAAGCGGCGCTGCAACAAGGCGTAGGCAAGTTCTATTTTGCGGCGAACGTCTTCGACCTTTTCGTCCAGGACGACTGGCATCCGCTGCCTAACCTGACGCTGAATTATGGCCTGCGCTACGAATATTATTCGCCTTATACTGAAGCGAAAAATCGGCTCACCAACCTCGCCTTTACGCCCAGCCTGGACCAGTTGGCCGTGGTGTTTCCCAACAGCAATTCGCCGATCGACGGAAAATATCCCGCCAGCGTCATCAATCCGGACCGCAAGGATTTTGCGCCACGGGTTGGGTTTGCATGGCGCGCTCATAAATCTGTGGTGGTGCGCGCGGGCTACGGCATCAACTACAACACGGGCCAATACGCATCCGTGGTCCAGAACCTTGCCTATCAGCAGCCATTCGCCAATACTTTGACCAACATCGTTCCGGCGCAATCCGCGCCAAACCTGTCGCTGGCGACGGCCCTGACCGGCAGTACCACGCCGAGCGGCATCACCAACAACTTCGCGTTCAATAAAAATTATCTGCTCGGCTATGTGCAGGTCTGGAACCTCGACGTTCAAAATACCCTGCCGCTGAATATCGTATTGAACGTGGACTACAACGGCGCAAAGGGCACCCATCTCGATCTGGTGGACGCGCCGAATCGCCAGCTATCGGGCCTCCTCAATCCAGCGTATCCGTCCTTCAATTACGAGACCTCCATCGCGTTCTCCACCTACAACGCACTCGTCGTAAAGGCGTACAAGCGGTTGCAGAAGGGGATCTCGATGGGCGCGACCTACACTTATTCCCACGCAATCGACGATGCCTCTTCTATTGGACAGTCCACGACCGTCGTGGCGCAAAACCAGCAGAACATTCGGGCGGAAGAAGGAAATTCAGCATTCGACATTCGTCATCAGGTCGTCGGGCAATGGCTCTATGAACTGCCATTCGGGCCGAACACCCGTTTCCTGAACGGCAATTCCTGGCTCGGCCACACCCTCAGCAATCTGTCCGTCTCCGGCACGTTCGACTTTGCGACCGGCGTGCCTTTGTCCCCGCGCTACCAGGCCACCAGCACGGATGTAGCCCGAGGCTCCGCCGGCAGCGAGCGGCCCAATCGCGTACCCGGATCCTCGCTCATGGCCACTGGAGGCTCGTTGAAGCGATGGTTCAATCTGAACGCATTCACTCCGCCTGTCAATCCGTCCACCGGCGCTCCAGAATACGGCAACGCGTCCCGCAATTCCATTCCCGGCCCCGGCGTCGTGCAGGTGGACATGTCTCTGGCGAAGACCGCGCACTTTGGCGGCAACCGCTCCCTGGAACTTCGGGGAACGGCCAACAATGTGTTCAACGTGGTCCAATATGCTACGGTGGACAGCTACATCGACTCCCCTACCCAGGGACAGGTGACCTCCGCCGCAACCATGCGGCAGATCACATTTTCAGCGCGGTTTCGGTATTGAAGCAGTTCAACAGTTGCTACAGAGGGAAAGGCGTCATTCTGAGCGCAGCGAAGAATCTATGCATTG
>JAJZDO010000292.1 GCA_021805955.1 Acidobacteriota bacterium | reverse complement strand
CTGAAAAATCTCAAACGCGCCGCCATCATTATCGCGATCTACAGCCTGGTCTTTACCGGCGGCGCCGCTCTGCTTGCCGTCATGCTGATTCCGGACAGCGTGCGCGTCTCTGTCTACGGCAACAATGCCATAGCAGGCATCGCCATGTATATGGCGGGGCCGCTGGCGATGCGGGTTGCCTTCCGCATCTTCGTAGTGATCGTCGGCTTTCTGATCCTGGCCGGTGCTGTAAATACGTCCATCATCGGCTCGACCGGCGTGCTAATGCGTGTCGCCGAAGATGGCGTCCTGCATGACTGGTTCCGCAAGCCACAGAAGAAATTCGGCACACCGACCCGGATCATCAACCTGGTCACCATTCTTCAGTTATCGACCATCATTCTGAGCCGGGGCGACATCATCGTCATCGGTGAAGCCTATGCCTTCGGTGTCATCTGGAGCTTTACTTTTAACGGCCTAGCCATGCTGGTGCTTCGCTATCGCTATCATGGCGAACGGGGCTGGAAGGTGCCGATCAACTTCCGCATTGGTAAGACAGAAGTCCCGGTGGGATTGATCTCTGTCTTCCTCGTGCTGTTGAGCACGGCTCTCGTCAATCTGCTGACCAAAGAAATTGCAACGATCAGCGGCATTATTTTCGCGGCGGTTTTCTATGTGCTCTTTACGCTCTCAGAAAAAGATAATGTTCGCCGCCACGCGGCCATTGAACGAGAGATGAAGGAGCACTTTCAACTGGAGAATGACGACCGCGTCAGCCGCGAAAGCCTGAATATCCGGCGGGGTTGCGTTGTTGTGACGATGCGCGATCCGCGCTCTCCGGTAGCGCTGCGGTGGGCACTTTCCCATAGCTCGGAAGATAGCCAGGATGTCGTCGTCCTCACTGCACGACTCATGGCAGCCGGTGGGCCTGAATTTATTGACGCCAGTCAACTCGCGTTTACCGAGCACGAGCAGGCGGTCTTCACTCAGGCCGTCGCGGTCGCAGAAAGCTTCGGCCGGCATGTTTCCCTTCTGGTTGTTCCAGCCGGTGATCCTTTTGCCGCGGTGGTGCAGACGGCTAACTCTCTGGACGCATCTACGGTAGTCGCCGGCCTTTCCACGCGAATGACGGCCGAAGAGCAAGCCTTTCACGCTGGCCAGGCCTGGGAATCCCTGCCTGAACCCAAGCGCCAATTTACGTTCTATGTCGTGATGCCGGATGGAGAAGCCAAGTCTTTTCACATCGGTCCGCACGCACCCAACCTGCAGCCGCAGGATGTGGAGTTAGTTCATCAGCTTTGGCTGAAGTTCCGTGCCAATGAAGCGATGAACGACCTGCATCACAGCGACATTGTCACCTACGCCCTGAGCCGACTGGCGCGAGAATATATGGGTGATGAAGGCCAGGTAGCCAGGGATCTCCACGAGGCTATTTCTCACGCCAGAGAAGCAGAGGCACAAGCGTCGCTGGCCTTGGAACAGCGCTCCGCTCAGCCGTTAAATCTGCCTGAATCCTCTTCGAAATCGGCAGAAAATCCTCCGAAAACCTAGACCACATTCAGCCTCGTACCTTACTTCCGTCTAGCTCAACTACTTGCATGTCTAAGTCCGCGCAATGTATGGTGGACTTAGACTTATTTCCGCGGCGCATTCAGCTGGCTCGTGGAAGAGAAGATTCCTACACTGAATGGGTTATCTGGAGGGTTTGTGGAATTTAATCGTGTCGTAGCGGAACTGGATGCGGAGATCGCGCGCCTGCAACAAGCACGCGCTTTACTGACGGGGGGTGCTTCCGCCAAGCGTGGGCCGGGCCGTCCCAAGGCAGCAGCCACCACTGCAACCGCGGCTCCAACTCGCCGCAAACGCCGTTTGTCTCCGGAAGGCCGCAAGCGGATCGCCGAAGCCATGAAGAAGCGCTGGGCGGAGCGGAAGAAGCAGCAGTCCGGAAAGTAATTGGATTCATACCGAACGAAGAGGGCCGGGAGTATTCCCAGCCCTTTTTCGTGCGCCAATGCGGCTGCTCAGGCGAGCGGTTCGCCAGGTTTTAGCTCCAGGACATCGATCGACTTGCCGCGCAGATGTTCGCGCAGTTGGTCCGGTCTTCCCGTCAGGACGGGAAATGTTCCGTAGTGCGTGGGAATGACCTTGTTGCACCCAACGTATTCTGCGGCGATGGCAGCCGTATCGGGTCCCATGGTGAAATGGTCGCCGATGGGAAGCAGTGCGATCTGCGGCTTATAAATCTGCCCGATTAATTTCATATCGCCGAAAACTGAAGTATCGCCAGCATCGTAAAGCACGGGCTCGCCGTCCACGCGGATGATGAAACCTGCCGGCTCTCCGCAGTAAATCGTCTGCCCATTGTCATCGATCGATGAGGAATGGCGGGCCTCCACCAGGGTGACGGTGACATCCTTCAGGGTGACCGTGCCTCCGAGATTCATGGGAGTTATATTTTCCGCACCCTTGGTCTTCAAATAATTCATCAATTCATACATGCCGACAAAATTTGGCTTGTATTTTTTGGCCACAGCAGCGGCATCGCCAATATGGTCCATGTGGCCGTGGGTGCAGAGCACAATATCGATCTTCTCCGGGGCGCGCCAGTTCTTCGGGTGCGCGGGGTTGGATTCCAGCCACGGATCGATCAGGATCGTCGTTCCCTTGGCTGTCTTCAGCAGAAACGTAGCGTGTCCCAGCCACTCCACTGTCA
>JAJZDO010000868.1 GCA_021805955.1 Acidobacteriota bacterium | reverse complement strand
CCACTGACCGAGAATTGCGCGACTCGCGGCGTGGAAATGCGTCGAAGAGGGTTGTCGTAGATCAAACGAACGTATGATACCGAAGAAGCTGCTGCAACGGTGTAGATGAATTCGCTTGTTCTTTTAGTGCTTGACCCGCACCGAAGGAGTGACCGACATGCCAGGACGCAGCAGAAGATCGCGGTCCTCTTGAGGACGGGTCAAATCCAGGCGGACAGGAATGCGCTGCACCACTTTTACATAATTTCCAGTTGCGTTTTCCGGTGGGAACAAGCTCAACATGGAACCGGTTGCTCCACCAATCTGCGTGACTTTCGCATGATAGGTGCGCCCGCTGTACGCATCGACGGTAAAAGTTGCCGGTTGGCCAATATGCATGTGGCCCAACTGCGTTTCTTTAAAGTTTGCGGTCACCCAAATGTTTGTGAGCGGAATCAGCGTCATCAGCGTCTGGCCGGCACTCACGTTTTGGCCCACCTGTGCCGTTTTTTGGTTCACGATACCGGAATCGGGAGCGATGATCTTGGTGTAGCTCAGATTCAGTCGATCTGTTTCAAGCGCTGCTTCCGCCGCCTGGACTTGCGCCGCCGCCGCGTCGGCTTTAGCCCGCTGCGCAGCTACCTGTTTGGGACCCGTCCCAGCGGAACGATAGTTGGCCCTTGCCGCCGAGAGCCTGTCGTTGGCAACGCGTATCTGGTCGTTCGCAGCCTGCAAATTCGCTTTCGCTTGCGCCAATTGCGCCTGCATGCCGGCAGCCGTGGCCACCACCGCATCGTACTGTTGCTTTGAGACTACGTCTCGCTGTACCAGTGGGGTATAGCGCTGCAAGTCTAGCTGGGCTTTCGTATTGTTCGCTTCCGCAACAAGCACTTGGGCCTGCGCCGCATCCAACTGCCTTTCCGCTTGGGCAATGGTAGCCAAAGAGCCTCGAACGTCTGCGCTTGCGGAACTCAACGTGGCGCTGGTTGAGGTGGTGGTAATCGGCACATTCGCCAGCGCAGCTTCATAGTTCGCTTTTGCAGTCGCCAGAGCTGCCTCACCCTGATCGAGAGCTGCCTGCGCGTCCCGCGGATCGATCTCTACCAGAACCTGGCCTTTTTCCACTCGCGCATTGTCTTCCACATTCACATTGGAGATGTAGCCCTTGATCCGGGCGCTGATCTGGACCAGGTTGCCGTCGATTTGCGCATCGTCCGTACTTTCGTAATAGGTCGAATGCCACCAGTACAAGCCCACTCCAAGCAAAACCAGGACGACAGCTCCGATTATAAAAAATCGTTTCCGTGTACGGGGCGCCTCATGATGTAGCTCCGTGTCCTCAGGCGACGCGTCCTTTTGATTGCCATTCGTATCTGGGCGCCTGTCGTTGTGCGCGGAAGAAGGATCGCCTGCCCGCTGTTCCTCTCCCGGTCGACCGTTGGCCGAGTCGGCTTGCTTTGTTGCTTCGGGTCTCGATTCTGCCACGATTACTGTCCTCCAAGGTAAGTCTTGTACTGGGTCCGCGCAACGCCCACTGCGCGCGCCAATGAGAGCTTGGCCACATTCAACTGATAGAGACTGCCGACGTATTGGTCGTTGGCTTCCGCAACGGACGATTGCGCCTGCGACACCGCCAAATTATCCGCAACGCCAGCTTGAAAACGGTCCTGCGCTTCCTTCAACGCTTCATTTGCCAAATCAACATTGCTGCGTGCCACGCGAACCATCTGTTGCGATGACTCAATATCCAGAATCGCATCCTTTACATCTGCGCGAACCTGGCCTTCCAGGTTGTTCCACTGGGCGCGGGCTTGCTGCAGCTGAGCATCCGCAATTCTGGCGTCGCCTCTCAATTTTCCCTCTTCGAAAACGGGCCCCGCGAGCTTACCGGTTGCATTCAGGGTGGCGTACGAATTGCTCGGGTTCACTCCGATTGCGCCATAATCCACTTCTGCGGTCAAGGCCGGGTACCGCTCCGCATGCGCCATGGACAATGATTTTTCGGCAGATTTCACCTGTTGTTGGGCCGCCTTCAGATCGCTGCGATTTTTGAGCGCCTCCGCCATCGCCGCTTCCATGGTCGGAGCGTCGAACTGAGCGTACGGAACCTGATCGGTCAGCTTGAACTCCTGATCGAGCGGCAGTCCGATGGATCGATCCAGCGCAATGCGATCTTTCTTATACTGTGCCGTCGCTGCGATCAAAGACTGTTCCTCTGTTTGATAGTCCACTCGTGCCCGTAGTTCGTCCAATCTGGGCGACACACCGTTTTGATGATTCTGAATCGCCTGCTCCAACGAGACTTTGGAAGTTTGTACCTGGGCGTCGAGAGACGAGATGCGTGCGTCATCTGCCAGACATAGCAGATAAGCGTTCCCTACCGTGAGAACGACCAAATCCTGCGAGTCTTTTGCGGAAAGCTTGCTGGCCGCGAAGTTATGTTTTGCCGCCAGGTAGTTCTGCAGCGAGGACACGTTGAGCACTGCCTGATTGAGGGTGACACGAAAATCCGTGTATCCGAAAGGTCCAATCACGGCTGGAAAACCGGGGATACGCAACCCTTCCGCCTGCAGGTTCACTTGGGAGACGGAGTCTTGCGCTGTGCCGGTAACCGTCGGAAGCAACGCCTGTAGTTGTTGCAATTTTTCTCCGCCCGCTGTTTTGACGTTGGTATTTTGCAGGATTGCGCCCAGATTGTTCCTCAATCCCATCG
>JAJZDO010000379.1 GCA_021805955.1 Acidobacteriota bacterium | reverse complement strand
TACCAGCTTGATCTTTTTTGCCTCCAGAATTCGAGCCGCGCTGCGAAACAGGATCAACAACTCCATCAATGTTGTTGCGCCCGCTCCATTCACCAGGACCAGCAACTCTTCGCCAGCGGTCACACCCAGATCCGCAAGCAACATATTCAGCATGATTTCCGCAGTCTCATCGGCCGTCTTCAACTTCATCCGTCCGGTTCCCGCTTCGCCGTGCTGGCCCATGCCGATTTCCATCTCGTCTTCGCCAAGTTCAAAGATCGCCTGACCGGTGGAGGGATGGGTTGCGGTCCGCACCGCGACAGCCAGCGTGCGCGTGTTCTGCTCCATTCGCTCTGCAATCTGGCAACACTCATCGAGAGAGGCGCCCTGCTCCGCCGCGGCGCCCGCAATTTTATAGACGGGCAGAAAACCCACCAGACCGCGACGGTCCTTGACGGCTGGATCACCGGACATCCCATCCTGGGTGAGGACTCTTTGAATATTGATGCCCTCGCGCTTGGCGGCTTCCATTGCAATATTTCCGGAAAGCACATCGCCGGAGTGATTCAGGACCACCAGCAAAACGCCCTCGTCGCCTTTGGCTGCGGTGCGAATTGCCTCCATGCAACGCGGCGCCCCTGGAGCCGCGAAAATCTCGCCCACCACGCTCATATCGAGCATGCCTTCTCCGACAAATCCGCTTAAGCCGGGTTCGTGTCCGCTGCCGCCGAGCGTGACCAGCCGGACCTTCCCTGCGGCCTTCGGGACGGCGCGCGCCACAATATTGCTTCCAAGCAGTCGTACCTTGTTGGGAAAGGCCAGGGCCAGCCCCTCCAGCAATTCCGGTACAAGATGCTTCGGATCGTTGATAAATTTTTTCATTCGCATGGTTCGATGCCATCCATCACTCGTAAATAGTCGGGTCGGATAAAACTACAGGTTGCCGAAACCAGCGCGTGTGAGTGGCCAACACAAAGAAACCCACCACCAGCCACAAGCTACCCGCGATCTTTGCTGGGTTGCCCAGTCCCAGCCATATGACAGCGCAGAATAGAAATCCAAGCGTTGGCAGTACCAGGTCAAGAAAAAAGACTCTGGCGTTCCGATCCGAGGAACGGACCCAGAGTTCCCAAATCACGGCCGCATTCACTCCCATAAACCCCAGAAACGCCCCAAAGTTAAGCAGTTCCGCGGTCAACTCATAACTGAGAAGCTGTGCGCCGACGAAGGCCAAGACGCCGAGTATGATCACGTTGGTGTCCGGGGTATTGTGTACAGGATGAAGCCGGCCGAAAATACGCTTGGGAATCACGTTCTCTCGGCCCATGCCAAATAGTAGTCTGGCAGCACCCACCTGCGATGTCAGCCCCGCGCCTATATTCGCAACCACCAGCACGATGGCCATCGCCTTCAGCAGCGCCACGCCGCCGACTCGTCCGCTCACATCGATAAACGCGGTATCCATATTGGTGAAGGTGCTGTAGTTAGGCCAGACTAGCTGCGCAAGATAGACCAGCACTCCTGCAAAAAGACCTGTAAACACACAGACTGCCACCGCCGACAATAAAACATTTCTGCGCGGATTTTTTACCTCTTCCGCCAGCGTCGTGACTGAGTCGAAGCCAAGATACGTGAGCGCGGCGAACGATGTAGCCCCTGCGATGTCGCGCACATTGAAGGTGGCAGGATTGTAGAAGGGCCGCGTGGAAAACAACCGGGGAACTCCATAATGAGCGACAAGGTATTTGATGGCCACCACGATGAACCAGCCCAGAACGGCGAACATGAAAAGCAGCAGCAACTCATTTGTGCGCGCGGTAGAGCGAATTCCGCGCAAGTTCAGCAGCGTAATGCCCCCGGCAAAAAGCGCGGCCCCCACCGCAAACGGCATCGTAGTGATCGCCCGTTGCAGGGAAAGCGTTCCATAGATCACGCAGAATAAGGGAATCAACATATAGTCCAGCAGCATGGCCCATCCAGCTACAAACCCCAGATAAGGGTGAATTCCCCGGCTTACATAGGTGTAAGCCGAGCCCGCGGAGGGGTAAAGCGCAGCCATCCTGCCGTAACTGATCGCGGTGAACACCATGGCGACCATTGCCGCCAGGATGGTGACCACCACATGTCCGCGCGACTTTACGTCCGCCAATCCGAAAATCGTGGCCGGCGCGCTGGGAGTTACCGCTACGATGCCGTAGAAGATTAAATCCCACAACGTCAAGACACGTCGAAGATGGGGAGTGCTGCCGTTCGCTCCAAATTCTGTAACCTGCACGTTTGTGGGGGTCGCTGTCATGCGTCTGTTTTCTGCCCATTCCACAGCGGCAGGCCGTCGCAGTCAACAGAGAACATCTCCATCTGTCCATACTGATATTCGGTCACATGAAGGCGGCGTTGTCCCGGAAGCGCGAATGCAACATTCGTCGGCAATATTCCACGGGTTGGCATCCGCTGAACGACTGCGCCGTCTCGCCCCAAGACCGTAACATCGCCCTGCCCAAAGACAGCGACATAGAGGAGGCCGTTTTCATCGAAAGCCATTCCGTCGGGCCCCTTCCACCCCGCAGGCGCATCTGTACGGATAACGTTGCCAAACAACTCTCGTGGGCCGCGGATCCTGCCATCGCGCCAACCATATCGATAGATGTTGCCGGTAAGAGTTTCGTCCACATACAACAAACGGTCCGGGCCAAAAGCGATTCCGTTGGTGAAGCAGA
>JAJZDO010000548.1 GCA_021805955.1 Acidobacteriota bacterium | reverse complement strand
GGTTCGTGGATTGTTGGGCAAGGGATCGAAGGATATCCTGCTCAACCTGGCCGACGTCAACTACATCGACAGTTCCGGCATCGGAGAGCTGGTGAGTGCCTTCACGGCTACGCGCAATCAGGGCGGCGAACTCAAGTTGTTGAAGCTGACGAAAAAAGTCCACGACCTGCTCCAGATCACCAAGCTGTACACAGTATTCGACATCAAAGACGATGAGGCGCAAGCCATCGCCGCTTTTACACACGCATAGTCACTCCGCCTTCTGCAACAAAATGGCTGCCCGCACCGGGCAGCCATTTCTGCACTCCATGGGAGCACGCCGTTCTACTTGCCGGAAAAATCCACCTTGGGAACCTGCTGCGAGGCGGGCGTGCCCTCAAAATACGCATTGTTCCGGTGATAGCCTGCAATACCGGCCCAGATACTATTCGGGAACAGGCCGATGAAGGTGTTGTAGTCCTGCAGCGCCTGGTTGTACCGTCGGCGCTCGACGGCAATGCGGTTTTCCGTCCCAGCCAGTTCATCCTGCAGTTGCAGAAAGTTCTGATTCGATCGCAACTGGGGATAGGCTTCTGAAATCATCAGTAAATGACCGAGCGCGTTGTCGAGCTGTCCATTGGCTGCAATTTTCGATTGCGGATCGCGTGCTCCCAATAGCGCCGCCCGCGCATTGGCGATATCGCTGAAGACCGTCGTTTCGTGCGCGGCAAATCCCTGCACCGTTGCCACCAGGTTGGGGATCAGGTCCGCGCGCCGCTGCATCACAACCTCGACCTGCGACCAGGTTTGCTTGACTTGCTCATTCTTGGCCACCATCTGGTTGCGGGCCGAAATATAGCTCCCAAACACCAGTAACGCCACCACTACCACAATTGCGAGCACTGCCAGAACGACCATGCCGGTTCGTTTCATCTTGATAATTCTCCCGTAATCTTTTCTTGGTCTTGCGACCGGTCTTCGCTGCTTCGGTTCTTCATTCGATGCACCCGGGCTTCCATACGATACGCGCGGTCACCAACTGCCCGAAGCGCCCCCGCCTCCGGAACCGCCGCCGCCAAAACCTCCAAAACCACCACCACCGCCGCCATCGCCGCCGCCAAAGCCACCACCCCCGCGGCCGCCGCCCAACATGTTTCCGAGGATGGCTCCAAGGAGAAATCCCGCCCAGCCGCTTGTGCCGGATCGCAGTAGCGAGATAAAAACAAAAATCGCGAAAATCGCGAGCGAGATATCTTTCAGTGCGCTGGCAGGATGCCTCTGACTCTGCGAAACATAGTTCTGCACGGGAGTCTGCAGCGTAACGCCGGCATCCTGAGCAATCACCTGGGCGACATCCTGCACCCCCAGCGTGACAGCGTCATCGTAATTTCCCTGGCGCAAATAGGGCACCATCTCGCGCCCGATCGTGCCCACTTTTCCATCCGGCAGGATGCCTTCCAGACCGTATCCAACTTCAAATCGATAATGATGATCGTCGGTCGCAATCAGAAGGATCACGCCCTTGTCGGTCGCTTTGGGTCCGACCTTCCATTTCTCTTCCAGGCGAGAAGCAAAGTCATCGATGGTGTCATCGCCTGTCGTATGGATGGTGACCACCGCGATCTGCGCGTGCGCCTGCTGATCGACTTCCGTGCAGAGTGTCTCCAGATGACTGCGGGTCGCCGGCGACAAGACTCCGGCGAAGTCGTTCAAATACCCGTGCGGCGTCAGATCGCTGACCTTCTCCGCTCTCAGGCTCGAGACGAGAAGCAGCGGAACCATTGCGAACAACAGCAGCGCACATACGCTCCAGCAGATGCGTCGAAGGGTCGCCTTGCAACTGGAGTTCGTTGTCAAAGAGGACACCCGCGCAGCAACGACAACGGTCCCATCCGGGCCATCGGAATCGAGCCTGCCCTGCCATAGAGAGTCTCTGGATACCATGCTGGCTCTCATTGTACGACCTGGCCCCGGACGGGCTCCGCTCGCTCGAACTCCCGCTGACACCCTCTACTGGATTTGGTAACCCTCTTCTGTGGTCAGCGCGGTAATCTGCTTGGCTTGGTCGCTGGACAGGTTCTGCATCTTTGTACCGATTGCGCTCACCTCGGGATCGCTCATGGCGCTGGCTTGTGCGGCTGTCTTTTGGTCGTCTTTTACGAAGGCATCCATCTGCACCAGATACATCTTGTCGAAATCCGTGCCCGTAAGATTTTTCATCTGCTTCTCGGCCGCAACTGTCGAGGCAGGCGCTGTGGCGATTAGTCTCAAATTGTATTTCACTGCATACGCCATTAACTTGCCGCCAAGATTGCGATCGTCGGACATCGCCTGGTGCGCGAATTTCTTGACATCCGCGTTTTGGCTGTTCTTCATCGCCATTTTGCTGAGACCGGTCTCCGCGTTGGTGTTTCTATATAAGTGCGCGAGCACCTCTTGCGCGTTTTGCGCCAGCATAGCGGTGGGCGCCGCCAAGAACAACGCGGCCATCATCATCAAACCAATCTTGGTAAAAGTGAAAAAACTCCGCATCATCTGGATCCTCCGTCTTTCTCGAACCATGTTACACAAAAATAGTATCTTTCTCCCCGCCTAAGTGTTCGGAAAATCCGCTCCGGTCAAGCGGCCCAAATGAGATACCCCGCCGTAAGCAGCGGGGTATCTCAAAACAGCGCGAGATGAAGGCTACGCCGCAAGCGGCGGGGAATCAGGCCCGA
>JAJZDO010000777.1 GCA_021805955.1 Acidobacteriota bacterium | reverse complement strand
CTGGTGGTCGGCGATTTCGCATTCCATATGTACAGGGTTCGGGATTGGCGAGGAAAACATGAAATCGAGCCAGTTGTTGTCCTCTTCACTCCCATTGCTGTGCCTTGTCTCTCGTATATTTTTCAGCCATCGGCCGATCAACATGCTCTCCAACTTTTTCTCCATCTCCTGCTGCGCGGAAAGCACCTGGGCCATTGCCGACGCTGGCGTCATTTCGCCAGACACATACTGGATGGAAAGCAGAGAGGGCAGAGCGAAGGTCCGTTGCAACAAGATGTCTCGGGCAGCATCAATCAGATCGCGGTCCACGCTGGCGTTTTCAATGCAATCGGTGGGGATGGAGGTTTCCAATCCAGGATCGTCAGACGCCTCCTGTAACATTTCTGGGTAACGCAGTGGTTGGATGTCGACGAGAACGCGTTCGAGGGCCGCAGCAAGAATGGGATGCGGCGGCAGTTGCTGTACAGCCGTACCACCGCCTGTCAGCGCCAGATCAAGCTGCTCGGTAGGTTTCCACAAAAGGTAACAGGCCGCGGCGGAAACGGTCATCAGCATGATGCTCAATGCGGAGTACGCCGGCTTCGGCTTGCTGTTCAATGCCGGTAGGGTTTGCCCGCGCAGGCTCAATTTCTTGGGCCTGGCAGTTTCCCGCTTGAGGTATTTCAGGCAGTCCAGCCAACTCTCTACATCGGGGCTATGCGAAGCGAGCGCATCCAACAGGTCGGGAACATAGTTGCGCACGTACCGGCCCACCAGGTCCAGACCCTCCGGCGTGAATGGGTCCACGTTGGCCTGGCTGTCGAAGTCGGGGATCTTCTCGCGGACAAGATTGGTAAGGGTTGTAGCGCTCATTGCGCGGCCGGTAAAGCACTGGGCGATCAGCTCTCGGGCCGCCATGAACAATGCACACTTGCCGGCCTCAATGTGCCCCTTCAGTTTGTAAGCCTCAATCCCAACAGCCCACGCATTCTTATTCAACGCTATTTGGGAAATGATCGGGAACGACGCGTCCGCATCGGCCATAAGCAGCAGGACAGCGAACCTCTCGAGAATTGCCGCAGTTTCCTCCGCATCGAGATTGCTGCCGCGCCATATGGGTAGGACGTGAAACAGGGTTATGGATTCGTTTCCCCCGAAGTCGGCGAATAGCCTCTGCTGGGTGTCCTCCAGGTCCTCCATTCTTTCCTGTTTCAAAAGTACGGCCCAGAATATCCGGTTGAGAAATGGCGTCCGCTGCAACGAAATTTCAACCTGGCGGCGCACGGAACGAATCCAGTCCTGGTCTTCCGACAGGCAGACGATCAGGGTCCGGAACTCCTGCATTCTGTAATTCTTCGGAACGTGACCATTCCTGATCAGCTCGCCCAGCAGTTTTGCCGAGCGCAATTCGCCGACGGCGGCGGGAACGATCTGTTCGAGCTCTTCTTCGTCTTGGATGTCCGCAAAATAAAATGCCCGGCGCTCGTCCACGCCAATCCAGCGGACAATCTGGCTTTTCAGGCGCTCGGCCCCTGAACCGCAAAGCAGTACCAATGTAGGCTGTAGGATCAAGGGCTATTCTCCAGCCCGCATATATTGCGGCACGCCAAGCGACCGAAGATAAGCCATCATTTCGCTTCGCACTTCCGAGAGCTGCCGTTCATACTCGCCCATCTCGCGGACTTCATTGCGCGGGTAATTCCTCTCCACCTGATCGTGGATAAAGTCGGCCCAGCCCCGATTGCCGCCCAACTCCAGAATCATCTTGTCGCGCTTTCTTTCGATGATTTCCTGGAAATCGGGATCGATCATCCTCATGCGAGCGTGGAGGTGGCGTTCGACGGGATCGGCAATTTGTGTGCGCATGGGCTTCCCATTGAACTCCAGGTCCTGCCCGAAGTCCCTCAGCAGGCCGAGAATGCTGGCCAGCCCAAACCATTTGCATTGCTCTTCATTTTCGTCGTCTCCCGCAATGCTGCGGCGCTTGTGGGTCGGCAGGTCGAGGAACATCTTTTCGACCGGGTCTTTCCGCTTTGTCTCATAGGATTGCCGCATCAACTGGACCTCGTGAATATCGGCCAGTCCGAATCGGCCGATCACTCGCATAAAGGAGAGCACCGAATCGTCGACCGAATCGCTGATGTTGCAAATTGGCGAGGATTCGGACCCCTTCCACTCGTCGAAGACTTGCTTGAGCTGTTTGCGAAGTTCAGGATCGCGCGGCGCGAAAAGATTGTTCGTCGTGGCCTGGTGGCGGCGCGGCCCATTCTGAAGATTCAGGTTGGACCAGGCCTGCAGCAGGCCGTTGTGGAGCAGGCCGTCGTCCAGCAGTTGGGACCGGGTGATCTGCTCGGAGACATACTGCGAAGTCTCCTGATACAGCTTGTCGATATAACGTTCCGCTTGAAACTTCCAGCCGTCATCCACCACGTCCTGCAGGGAGAATTTCGCCCGGTAGCGCTGCAGCAGCCCAATCCGGTCAAGTTGATATTGGTCCGGAGGAATGTTCGCTGCGCCGATCCCCGTGTTTGCAAAATTGCCGCTGCGCAGCGCGGCGCGCCGGTTCGCCAGGAATTGTTCGGCTTTTCCCTGAAGCTCGGAAGCCAGAAACGAGGTGTTTGCCAACAGCGCTCCCAGCGCTGACGCTTCATCGCTGAAGCGGGTCCGCAGCTTGCCGACCAGCGAACGCACCTGGCCCCGGAGTTCACTCGCGATCTGCTA